>DATAHJ010000271.1:0-5136 GCA_036263275.1 Fibrobacteria bacterium
GGCGTGGGCGCGAACCTCATCGACCAGGCCGACCAGACCGTGCGCATTCCCATGCGCGGCAAGGTCGAGTCGCTCAACGTCGCCGTCGCGCACGGGCTGCTGGCGTACGACCTGATGCGGTTGCAGCAGTAGGGGCGACGCATGCGTCGCCCCTGCTGACCATACATCGTCCCGCGCGCCGGAGGACTTTCGGTGAAAATCCGCTGGATCCCCACCTGGAACGCCCCGGTCGTCCTGACCTTCGCGCTGCTGGCGCTGGTGGTGCACCTCGCGGACGCATGGTATTGGCACGGGCTGGCCTCGTCCTACTTCGCCGCGATGCCCGGCTTCGACTATCGCTCGCCCTGGTCGTGGTTCCGCCTCATGTCGCACGTGCTGGGCCACAAGGACCTGTCGCACCTCGCCTCCAACTTCTCGGTGATCCTGCTGATCGGCCCGATCCTCGAGGAGAAATACGGCAGCCGGATGCTGCTGGTCATGATCCTCGCCACGACGCTGGTCACCGGCGTCCTGAACACCTTCTTCTTCAGCACGGGCCTCATGGGCGCCAGCGGCGTGGTGTTCATGATGATCCTTTTGGGATCCTTCGCCAACCACCGCCCGGGCGAGATTCCCTTGACCCTCCTGCTCGTGACCGGCATCTACCTCGCGGGCGAGGTGGGACCCGTGATCCGGGGCCAGGAGGACGGGGTGTCGCATTTCGCCCACATTCTCGGGGGGCTTTGCGGCGCCGTGTTCGGGTTCTGGAGGCCCGGGGAAGGCGGCGCGAAGAAGAAACTGGCGAGGAAACGAAGCTGATTTTTTCTTTCCTAGTTTACCTCTCGTGAAGACCGTCGTCATCCTCGGAGCCTCCGACAAGCCCGCCCGAGCGAGCCATGCGCTGCTCGCGCGCATGCTGGGCCGCGGGGGTTACGCGCCGGTGCCCGTTCATCCCGCGCTGGATTCGATCGCGGGCCTTCCGGTTCGGAAAAACCTGCGCGAAGTCCCCGCGCATCCCGACCTGCTCACGATGTACGTCTCGCCCGAGCGGAGCAGCGCGCTGGAGGCCGAGATCGTGCGGCTCGCCCCGCGCAAGGTGATCTTCAATCCCGGCGCCGAAAATCCGGTGTTGGAGGCGCGGCTGGAAGCGGCGGGCATCCCCGTCGAAAACGCCTGCTCGCTCGTGCTGCTGGGCCAGAACCTCCTGTAGTTCTTTTAATGCGTCCCATGATTCCAAGCAAAACCGAACATCCCGGATCCCCCGAAGGAGCCCACCCCATGTGTTTGAAGTTCACGCCCTACATGTTGTTCGCCGTGCTCTCGGCGCCCTTGCTGATGCAGTGCGCGTGGTTCGGGAATGCCGGTTCGCTGCTGGTGTCGGAGCAGGACGAGTCTCGCCTGGGCGCGGAGTTCGACAGGCAGCTCAGGACCGATCCCGAGGCGAAGAAGGAATATCCTGTGTTCGTCGCGAACACGCCGGAGCGCAAGGCCATGCAGGATTACATCCTCGGCCTGGCGAAGGAGGTGTATGCCGCGGTGCCGGCCAAGGAAAAGCCGGGCTACGCGTTCACTTATACGCTGATCGACGCGGACGTGCAGAACGCCTTCGCGGTGCCGGGCGGCTACGTGTACATCTACACGGGCATCCTCAAGACGATGAAGGACGAGTCGGAACTGATGGGCGTGCTCGGCCATGAGATCGCGCACGTGACGCAGCATCATTATCGGGACGCGCTGGCCGAGGAGACGGGGCTGCAGGTCCTGCTGCAAGTGCTGGTGGGGCAGGACGCCGGGCAGCTCAAGCAGCTGGTGGCGCAGAGCTTCGGCGCGCTGGCCTCGCTGTCTTTCTCGCGGACCAACGAGTCGGACGCGGACAAGAACGGCACGCGCTACCTCGCGCTCACCGGCCGCAACCCCCTGGGCATCGCGAAATACTTCAAGCGCGTGAAGAATCCGGGTCCCGAGTGGCTGTCGACCCACCCCGCGCCGCGGAACCGCGTCGACCATGTCGAGGAGCAGGTGCGGAAGAACGCGTCCTACTCGGCGCTGGCCGCGGACTCGGCGCACACCGACTACCGCTCGCGCTTCGTGCAGATGACCGCTTCGGTGCGGTAAGCTTATTTAAAGGGCGAGAAGGGCGTCTCGCGCAGCACGGCCTTCGCCAGCTCGCGCGCGGCGATGTTCCAGTTCTCGCGCTGCGCGTTCCCCCGGAATTCGGAGGCGCCCGCGCTGACGCCTTGCGCGACGGCGGAGTCGCGCGCGCGATCCCACAACTTCCATTTCGCCGTCGCGGTCAGGGTATTCATCCAGCCCGGGCCTTCGGCGTGGCCGGTGCGATCACCCGGGGACATCTCGCCGGTCGCGGGATCGAACTCCGGAGCCGAGGGCGGGACGAAGCGCCGCCCCACGGCGCGCGCCTTTTGCGAGAATCCGAGCGAGTCGATCCGCAGCACGTAGCGCGCGGAGGAGTCCGGGAAGCGGGCGACGTCCACGCGCCGCGCGGCATGCATCACGGCGGTCGCGAAGCGCGGTTGGAACTTGCGCGCGATGAGCGCCTTGGGCGCGGTGAGAGCGGGAGCGTCATCCTCATGGATGAGGGCCGAGGTCGCGAGGCCCGAGTCGATGAAGACCGCCGTGGTGTCGAGCGGGAGGACGAGCAGCTTCTCGCCGGCCGCCATGGCGGGCACGGCGACGAAAGCGCCGGCGAGGAGGAGGGAGGCCCGGAAAGCGATGCGCATGCCGAAAAGTTAACCCGCGAGATCGACCGGCATGCCGCCGATGGAGACGTATTCGACGAGGGGGGCTCCTTCGCCATCGAGGGGCTGTTCGGGGTTCTCCGCGGGCACGGCGATGAAGTCGGCCGCGAACCCGGTACGCAGGAGGCCGCAGTCCTCCAGCCCCAAGGCTCGGGCTCCCGCGGCCGAGGCCATGGCGAGAATTTCCCATGTCGCAAGTTGAGGCCTGTTCGCACGGAACAGGCGAGCCTGTTCCAGCATGGAGAGCGAATCGCCCGAGGCGAGACTGTCGGTGCCGAGGCACACGCCGATGCCGCGCGCTCGCAACGCCTCGTGCGGGAACGCGGGATGCCCGAAGAAAGCGTGGCTCGACGGGCAATGAACGACGCTCGCGCCGCGCCGCGCGAGGATCTGCATGTCCGCGTCGTCAAGGGTGTTGCCGTGCGCGACGACCGTGCCTTCGGCCAGGAGACCCATCGCTTCGAGCCAACGGATCGGCGTCGTGCCCTGATGGCTTGGCGCATCGGGATAAATGGCGCGGCAGAATTCCGCCAAGGGGCCTGTCCCGCCGGCGAACAACTCGGTTTCCTCGCGGCTTTCGCAAGCGTGCAAGGTCACCGGCAGGCCGCGCGCGTGCTGGTACGCGAGCACGCGGCGCAACAGGTCCGGGGAGCAGGAATACGCCGCGTGCGGCGCGACGCCCGGATGGAAGCGCTCCGTGGGCGAAGTCGCCGCAGCAAGTGTCGCCGCGACGCCAAAGCGCGCGTCCGCGAGCGCGGGGTCGAGGCCCAAGGCCTCGACGAACGCGAGGGCGCGCAGGGGGCTTTCCGCGAGGGCTGGCAGCGCTTCGCCGGTATTGCCCACGTCGAGCACCGCCGTGCAGCCGCCTGCGAGAAGTTGTTTTACGCCTTCGTGTGACGCGTTACGATAGTCCGAAGGTCCATGCGCGGACGTCATGCCGCGCAGTTGTCCGACCCACGCGGGGAAAGGTTGTCCGCGATCGAGCCGGCCCCGCAATGTCGTGAGTTCGAGATGGCAGTGCGCGTTGACGAGTCCGGGCATCAGCGCGCCGTTGAAACGATGAACCTGTTTGCCGGCGGGAGGAGCCCCCAAGCCTGTCGCCACGATCCGATTTCCCCCCACTTCGATCCAGCCGTCGCGCACGGGCGGTCCGTCGCCGGGGAAAAGCCAGGAAGCGGAGTAGATCACGGGTATCCGTACAGGTCCGGCACCACGTCGAGGGTGTCGGAGTGCAGGCCCGCGCATGCCGGGAAGACGGCGGTATCGAGCGGCGCGGCGAGGATCGTGCGGAAGCGCACGCTCAGCGTGTCGCCGCCGTGCAGGCGCGACCAGGTGGCGCCCTGCACGATCTCGCAGGTCTCCAGCGAGTCGGTGTAGAGGCTCCTTCGCGGATGGCCGGCCGTGGAATCGTAAAAGGTGAAGCGGTTGTGCGCCTGCAGCGAGTCGCCGGGCGCATGCAGGAAGGCTTCCATCACGCCGGTACCGGCGACGGAAAGAACCGAATCCGTCACCGCTCCGGCCGGAGTGCGGAAGTAGAGCCGTTTTCCCGCGATGGGCGCGGTGGTTTCCAGCACGGTGTCGAGGCCCTTCGAGAGCGCACAGTCCGGCAGGGAAGGCAGTTCGATGCGCGCGTGAGGCGCGAGGTAGGTCGCGCCCGGGGAATCGACCGTCGTCCAGCCGAGCTCGAGCAGGCTCGCGCATTCATAGACGCGGTGCAGGCCGTGCACCTGCGCGAACACGTTGTCTTCCGGGAGGGCGAAGCGCGCGCCCGGAGGCCAGGCCTTCACCGAGTCGGCGCCCACGTTGTCGATGATGGTGGAATCGTGATCCGGCCAGGAAGTCTGGTTGCAAGCCGTCAGCAGGAACGCTGCGAGAAGCGGCGCGAGCAAGCCCGGCTTCAGGGAGTGGGGGAGGTTCATGGATAGCGGTACAGGTTGGGGACGATTTCGATCGTGTCGGCGTGGACGCCCGCGCAGGCGGGAAACACGCCGACGGGCAGGGCCACGCCCTGGATGGTGCGGGCGCGCACGACGAGCGTGTCGCCGCGCCGGTCGAAGACTCCCGACTGCAGCACTTCGCAAGCGGCGAGCGAGTCGGCTTCCAAGGTGCGACTCGGGTGCGAGCCGGTGGAGTCGCGGAAGGTGAGGCGGCCTTTCGTGGAAATCGGGCCCGAGGAGACGACGTGGCGCAGCGTGTCGACGAAGGGGGGCTTGCCCGCATCCGCGGAGATGAACAGGACCGAGTCGGTAAGGCGTCCGTCCGGGGTCTGGAGATAGAAGTTCTTGCCGACGAGCGTGAAGACGCGCGCCTTGAACAGGGTGTCGAGCCCTTGCGGGTCGGACTTGCACGAGCTGCTGATGCGGAAGGTCGACTTGGGCGAGAAGTATTCCGCGCCGAGGCT
>DATAHJ010000272.1:0-9273 GCA_036263275.1 Fibrobacteria bacterium
GCTCGATCGCGTACCGCCCTTCCTCATAGGTGATACGCAAGCCCCCTTCGAGCGGGACGGCCCCGCGCTCCTGCAAGGCGCGCAGGCCCGCCTCGGGGTTCTCGGCATACCGCGAGTGATGTTCCAGCAGGATCAGCGCCGAGGCCCTTCCGCTGGTGAGCGGCTTGCGGGGCTTGTCCGAAGCCGTGAATTCCGCGAGGCGCGCGCGCCAGGCAGGGTCGATGAACTTGGGGCGGTAGGTGATCGCGGGAAAGGCCTTCTGGATGACCTTGAAGGCCCCGAGGTTCTCGCGGCTGTCGTCGTAGAGCGAGATGTCGTTGTAGCCCCGCAGGACGAGATCCTGGCCGATCACGAGCGCCTTGCGCTCGGGCACGGTGAGCTTGGAGAAGGTGCGCTCCGAGAGGGCGCCGCGCAGTGCTTCGGGCAATTCCTGGCCGTCCTTGTGGCGAAGGAAGCGCTCGTCGGACAGGTTGAAGACGAGGCTGTTCCGGAGAGTGATCCCGAAGAGCCCCTTGAACAGCCGGATGAGGAACGGCGCGTGCAGCCGCTTGTCGCCGCGCGCGGTGAGGATGCCGAAGTCGCTGCGCGTGCCGGCGCGAAGGATCGCCTCGATGATCTTCCGGGTGTACCCCACGGGCTCGCCCCGGGCGAGGATCGAGACGTTGCCGAAATCCCGGAAGTCGTAGCGCTCCCGCTCGCCGAGGGCGTGCGTGGTGAATTCCGCGGGGGTGAGCGAGCGGACCTCCGTCCCGTCGGCGCCCAGCACGCGCACCTGGGCCGAGGTGCGGATCAACGTGTCGTCGAGGTCGAAGACGTGGATGGAGCGGCGAGGGGCCGAACTCTTCGGAAGCTTCACGCCTGCAAGTTACGAATTCCGGCCCGTCATTTCGGCATGGAAACGCTTCTCCCGCCCCCTAAAACAGCCCCTTCCGATTCGTGGCCCGCAATGCGCAATTCATAACTTTCTTCCGTGTTCACGTTACTGTGCAAGTTCTTCCACACGCTGCAGCGCAGGCCCGGATGGCTGTTCGCGGCCGCCGTGGCCGTGACGATCCCCGCCGCGATCTCGCTACGCCACCTCGAAGTGCGCGCCTCCGCGATCGAACTGCTTCCCGGAGAATGGGAGAGCGTCCGCGCCTGGAAGGACTTCGGGCGCAAGTTCGGCAGCGCGGGACACCTGGCGGTGGTGCTGCGCTCCGGCGACGCGGCGCGCAACGCCGCCATCGCCTCCTCGCTCGCGCAGGCCCTCGGGGACGATCCGCGCGTCAACTTCCTGGAATACCGCACGGAGGCGGCGTTTTACCGCCGCCACAAGCTCCTGTATGTTTCGCTGGACGACCTGCGCGAGATCGAGCGCCGCGTGGGCTCCGGCTACTGGCTGTCCCATGCGCCCCGCAATCCGCTGCTGACCGACCTGCTCGCGCCCGCCGAGCGCAACGGACAGGAAGGACATGAGGAACAGGGGCCACGCGCCGCGCCCCCTTCGGGCTTCGAGGACCTCGAGACGAAATACTTCGGCCGCCTGAAGGACCTGATCGGCTCGCCCGATTCCACCGTGCTGGCGGTGCGCATCTATCCCTCGTTCGACGTGACCGACGTGCATGCCTGCCGCGCGTTCCTGGCCGACGTGCAGGCCGCCACGGAGAAGGCCATCGATGCGTCCTCTCCCTCGGGCGCGGCCCCAGGCGCTCCCCGCCCGGAGGCGCTGTACACGGGCGAGGTCGTGCGCACCATCCAGAACGAGGGGCGCCTCTTCAGCAGCGTCCTCGGCACCACGCGGCTGGCGCTCGCGCTGTCCGGACTTTTGCTGCTGCTCTACTTCTTCCGGTTCGCGGCGGGCTCCGTATTGGCGCTCGTCCCGGCGGCCATGGCCGCCGTATGGACGGCGGCCCTCACGCGCCTCTGGCTGGGTCCCTTGGGCATCGTGACGGCGCCGCTCAGCCTCCTGCTCATCGGGCTCGGGATCAGCGGCGCCGTGCACCTCCTGGCGCGCTACTCCGAGGAGCGGCGCAAGGGACTGCGCGCGGAAACGGCCTTCGAGACCATCACGCTGGAGACGGGCCCCGCGCTGGCCGCGGGCCTGCTCACGCTGGCCTTGGCCTTCCTCACCTTCCGCGCCACCGGATTCAAGGGCTTGGCGGACTTCGGGCTGGTCGCGGGCATCGGCATGATCTGCACGGTGATCGCCGTGCTGGCGGTATTCCCGAGCCTCCTGCGCCTCGTCGAGCCCACGGGACTGCTGGACCCCGGAGGCCCCCGGCTCTGGAATGCTCCCGGAGGGGACGTGTCCCCGCGACCCTTCCGCCCCGCCCGCATGTTCCTCGTGATCGCCCTCCTCCTGACGGTCGCGCTCCTCCGCCATGGTCCGCAGTGGCGCTTCCTGAATGACTTCGACGCGCTCGGGTTCCGCGACGCCCCCAGCGCGCGCGCCGACAGCCTGCTGCGCGCGGTGGGCGAGGACTTGCCGACGCCCGCCGTGTTCCTCGCCCCCGACGCCGGCACGGCGCTGCGAATCGCGGAGACCCTGCGGCGCCGGCAGGCGGCGGACACCGGCAGCGCCATCGGCGACGTGACCACGCTCAAGGATTTGCTCCCCGCGCGGCAGAAGGAAAAGCTGGAAATCATCGCCCGCCTGCGCGGCACACTCACCCCCGAAGTGATCCGGCGCGCGCGCGCGCCGCTGCGGGCCAGCCTCACCGCGCTCGCCGAGGATTGGCCCGAGAGGCCGCTGACCTTGGCCGACCTGCCCGATACCTATCGGCGCAAATTCACCGGCGATGCCGGAGGGGCAGGCGGCGTGTTCACGTATGCGTTCCCGGCCCGCGACGCCGACAACCAGGCCGACCTGCTGCGGTTCGCGCGCGAGATCCGCGCCGTGACGCTCGCGAACGGCACGACCTGGCATGCGGGCGGATGGCCCGTGGTCTACGGCGACCTCGTGGCGCGCATGATCCCCGACGCGAACAAGGCGCTGCTGTTCGGGTTGCTCGTCATCCTGCTCGTGATCCGGCTCGCCGTGGGATCGCGGCGCGGGGCCCTCGTGCTCTTCCTGCCGGTGTTGGCGACGCTGCTTTGGACCTTGGGCTCCATCAAGTGGCTCGGGATCAAGGTCAACCTCTACAGCCTCGCCGCCTTCCCCGTGGCGCTGTCCTACGCGACCTTGCATGCGCTCGTGTTCCACCATCGCTATGAAGAAGAAGGACGCGGCTCGCTGCCGCTGGTGATCCGTAGCGCGGGCAAGACGTCGCTTGTGGCGACGGTGATCGCCGCCGCCGCCTTCGTGCCCATGACCTTCTCCGGCCATTATGGGTTGTATACCCTCGGCGTGACCGCCCTCATCGGCCTGGCGTGCAGCCTCGTGGCGGTCCTGCTCCTGCTGGGTGGCGTGCTGGGGATGTGGGAAGGCCGAAAGAAAGCCTGACGAAAGCGAAAATCCGCGCATTTCTTGTACGAAACCGCCGTCCCGTCAGCGAACGGCCCCCTACAATCCCGGCCCCGTTTTTGCGACATTTTCGCCCCCCCAGTCACCCCGCATAACGGAAAAGTCACATGCAGACCTATCGCATCGCAGTGCTCGCCGGCGACGGCATCGGACCCGAAATCATGGCCCAGGCCGAGCGCGTGCTCGCCGCCACCGCGACGAAATTCGGCTTTGCCACCGAGTTGACGCACGCCAACGTAGGTGGCGCCGCGATCGACAGCCACGGCGAGGCGCTTCCCGCGTCGACGCTGAAGATTTGCGAAGACGCGCAAGCCATCCTGTTCGGCTCGGTGGGCGGCCCCAAGTGGGAGTCCCTGCCTCCCGCCCTGCAGCCCGAGCGCGCCGCGCTCCTGCCCCTGCGCAAGCACTTCGAGCTGTTCTGCAACTTCCGCCCGTCGAAGGTCTACAAGGCCTTGGTGGAGGCCTGCCCCCTGCGCCCCGACATCGTCGGCGACGGGTTCGACATCCTCACCACGCGCGAGCTCACCGCCGGCGCGTACTTCGGCAAGACCCCGTCTTCGAAGGGTCGCGAGGGGACCGGTCCCGAGGAGCACGCCTGGGACGTCAAGGACTATTCCCGCAAGGAAATCACGCGCATCGCCCACAAGGCCTTCCAGGCCGCGCGCCTGCGCCGCAAGATCGTGCACTCCATCGACAAGGCCAACGTGCTCACGAGCATGCACTTCTGGCGCGAGGTCGTCACCCAGGTCCACCAGGAATACCCGGACGTCACGCTGATCCACATGTACGCCGACAACTGCGCCATGCAGCTGCTGCGCAACCCGCATCAGTTCGACGTGCTGCTGGCCGGCAACCTCTTCGGCGACCTGCTCTCCGACGAGTGCGCCATGCTGACGGGTTCGATGGGGATGCTGGGCTCCGCCAGCATCAACGAGAAGTCCTTCGGCCTGTATGAACCGGCGGGCGGCTCCGCTCCCGACATCGCCGGCAAGGGCATCGCCAACCCCATCGCGCAGATCCTGTCCGTGGCGCTCATGCTGCGCTACTCCTTCGGTCTCGACGAAGCCGCCAAGGCGATCGAAGCCGCGGTGGAGAAGACCGTCTCCTCCGGCATCCGCACGGGCGACATCAAGTCCCCGGGCTGCACGATCGTGAACACGCAGGGGATGGGCGACGCGATCCTGGCGAACCTGTAGGGGGTATCCTGTCGGAGTCCGTTCTTCGGACGGTTCGGGATTCTTCGACATCGGTTCTTTGGAGGGTTTGGGAAAGCGGAACAGAATTCCCAAACCCAAACCATCCAGCGCATTGATTCCGGAGAATCCCGAACCCACGAAGTACCGCCAAGAGGGCTATTTTTCCCCTCGTGCCCGCCCCCCGCTACTACCCGCTTGAAATCGACCTTCGGGAGCAGCCCGTCCTGATGGTGGGCGGCGGCCCCGTGGCCGCGCGCAAGCTGCCCGAGCTGCTGGCCTGCGGCGCGCGCGTGACGCTGGTGGCCCCGGAATTGTGCGCCGCCGCGAGCCGGCTCGCGCCCGGCCTGACATGGGAAAAGCGGACCTTCGACGCGGCCGACGTACGCGGCCACAAGCTTGTCTTCGCCTGCACCGACAGCCCCGAGGCCAACGGCGCCGTGGCCGCGGCATGCGCCGCCGCCGACATCCCTTGCAACCGCGCCGACAAGGCGAAAGATGGAACCTTTATCGTCCCCGGAGTGATCCGCCGCGCCGGCGTGACGGTCTCGGTGAGCACCTCAGGGCAGGCGCCGGCGCTCACGCGCCACCTGAAGCGCAAGCTCTCGTCGGTCCTCGGCGAAGAATGGGGCGAGCTCGCGGCCATCTTGGCCGAGGCGCGCACGCACTCGACCGATGCATCGCCCGATTCCCTTCCCTTCGAAACGCTGGCGCAAGCGGTGCGCGATGGCGGCCCGGATGCAGCGCGAGCGATGGTGGAAGCATCCGCGGGGACGACACATGCGTCATCCGTACCGGGCAACGCCATCCACCCCGTCCTGTTGATCGGCGCGGGGCCCGGCGATCCATCCCTCCTCACGATCGGCGCAGCCGAGGCGCTGCGAAGCGCCGAGGTGGTGCTCTACGACCGCCTTGCCTCGCAGGCGGTCCTCGAACTCGTTCCCGAAAATTGCGAGCGCGTCCCGGTCGAGAAGCGCGGGCATTTCGAATCGGAGCGGCAGGAGCGCATCAACGCGATGCTGGTGGAATATGCCCGCGCGGGCAAGCGGGTGGCGCGCCTCAAGGGAGGCGACCCCTTCGTTTTCGGGCGCGGCTACGAGGAGGCCTTGGCGCTCGAGGCCGCCGACCTCCCATGGCGCGTGCTGCCGGGCGTGAGCTCGTCGATCGCGGCGCCCGCCTTGGCGGGCATTCCCCTCACCCATCGCGGCGTCGCTCGCTCCTTCGCGGTCGCCTCGGGCGTCGCCGGGCACGCGGTCAACGAAAGCTTCCCGAAGGCGGACACGCTGGTGCTGCTGATGGCGCTGTTCCGCTTCGAGGAAATCCTCCCGCGACTCCTGAAGGCCGGGTACTCGCCCGAAACTCCCGCCGCAGTGATCCAGGACGGCAGTTTGCCCTCGCAGCGCGCCCTGCGCGCGACTCTCGGGACGCTGCGCGAAGAGGCCGCGAAGGCAGGCATCGATTCGCCCGCGCTGATCGTCGTCGGCGATGTCGTCAATTTGGGGGCGCGGGATCGATAAGGGCGCAGCAGGCTGCGCCCCATCCCTGCTATCTTTCCTCCCCATGTCCCGTTTCTACGTCACCACGCCGATCTACTACGTCAACGACGCGCCGCACATCGGGCATGCGTACACCACGGTCCTGGCGGACGTGCTGGCGCGCTACAAGCGCCTGTTCGGCGAAGAGACGTACTTCCTGACGGGAACCGACGAGCACGGGCAGAAGGTGCAGCAGGCGGCGGCCAAGCGCGGCATCGACCCGAACGACACCCAAGCTCTTCGCGAATACTGTGACGGCTACGCGGCGCGCTTCAAGGAGGCGTGGAAGGAACTGAACATCGGCTATGACCGCTTCATCCGCACGACGGAAGGCGACCATGTGGCCTTCGTCCGCGCTCAGTTCGCGAAGCTGCAGGCCAAGGGCCTGATCTATACGCAGGAATATGCCGGTTGGTATTCGACCACGGAAGAAAGGTTCTTCGGCGAGGACGAACTGGTCGACGGCAAGGATCCCATCAGCGGCCGGGCCGTGGAGTGGATCACGGAGAAGAATTATTTCTTCAAGATGTCGGCGTTCAAGGAACGTCTGGTGGAGCACATCGAGAAGAACCCGGGCTTCATCGCGCCGGAATTCCGGAAGAACGAAGTGCTGGGATTCCTTCGTCAGGATCTCAACGACCTGTGCATCAGCCGCCCCAAGTCGCGACTGGCTTGGGGTGTGCCACTGCCGTTCGACGAGGACTACGTGTCCTACGTCTGGGTCGACGCGCTGCTGAATTATGTGACCGCATCGAAACTGGGCTCACCGAACGATGCCAAGGCCCCGGAGTGGCCCGCCTCCCTCCACCTTATCGGCAAGGATATCCTCACCACGCACGCGGTGTACTTCACCACGCTGCTGATGGCGCTGGACCTCGACCTTCCGAAGCAGATCCTCGCGCACGGCTGGTGGCTGGTGGACAACGCCCGCATGAGCAAGACCACGGGCAACGTGGTCGCGCCGCTCGACATGAGCAAGAAGTTCGGCGTCGACGCCTTCCGATTCTTCCTCATTCGCGCGATGGTGGTGGGACAGGACGCCTCCTTCACGGAAGATTCGTTCATCACGACGATCAACGCGGATTTGGCGAACGACGTGGGGAACGGGTTGAGTCGGATGTTGAAGTTGGGGGAATCTTTGGGGGCGCTTGCATTCCCCGAGAACTCCACGGCGGAAGACGGGGCCGTGAAGGCCGCCGCCGCCGCGTCGTCGCGGGCACTGCCCGGACACTTGGCGAAGGTCGAGCTCAGCCATTCCGTCGAAGTCGCCCTGACGATTTTCCGCCAGGTCAACAAATACTTCGAAGCGACTGCGCCCTGGAAGCTCGCGAAGGGCACGGATGCCGACAAGGATCGCCTCAAGGTCGTCCTATGGCACGCCGCGGAGGCCCTGCGCATCGGCTTCACCCTCCTCCATCCCGTCATGCCCGGGAAGATGGACGAGGCCCTCGCCGCGCTGGGCTTCACGTATGAGGATAGCCGAAAGAGCCTGGAATGGCGCTCGGCCGGAACCTTCTCGCTTAAGCCTATCGCGCCCCTCTTCCCGCGCATCGAAGTGAAGAAGACGGAGGCTCCGGCGACGGCTCCTGCCGCCCCGTCCGACCCGTTCTCGATCCTCGACCTGCGCGCGGTGAAAATCCTCTCGGCCGGAGACCATCCCGACGCCGAAGCCCTCTACGTGCTGAAGATCGACGCCGGCGATGAGGAATCGCGCACCGTCTGCGCGGGCCTGCGCAAACACTTGACGAAGGACGAGATCACCGGCCGCATGGCCGTGCTGGTGGCCAACCTCAAGCCCGCCAAGCTGCGCGGCATCGAAAGCCACGGAATGCTCCTTGCCGCCGATGCTGAGAAGGACGCGGAAGGCAAGCCCACGCGACTGTCCCTCGCCTTGCCGGAGAACGCGGCGCCGGGCGATGCGGTGACGGCGCAGGGCGTGCCCGCTCAGCCCAAGGCCCAGATCACGATCAAGGATTTCGACAAGATCACGCTGGCCGTGAAGGCGGGCATCGTGTCTTACGGGGAGAAACCCCTCTCCACCACGAAGGGTTCTGTGACGGCGCAAGCCCCCGACGGCGCGGGCGTGCACTAAGCGAATGTCAGCCGATCCAGCCGCCCGCGCGCAGGATCCCGATCAGCCCCACGAAGATCCAGAACACATTGAGCAGGGTGTAGGCGGCGTCGCGCTTGAGCACGGCGCACCACGAGAGCAATACGGCGTCGATCGTATTGAATATCCACACGAACATGAAGGGCGAATGCGGCCCCAGCCAGCTGACGAGGCTGAAGCTGAAGATGCGCATGACCACGCCCGTCATTTCAAAGATGCGGATATGGCGGAGGATGAAGGCGTTGAGCGCTTTCATGCGGCATCCACCAAGGTTTTCAAGCCCGCCTTCAAGGTTTCGGCGATCGTGGAATCCACCAAGCGCCCCTCCGCATCGAATGTTTCTCGCCGGACCAAGACTTCAATTTCACGGACGACATTGACCTGCATCGCCCCCAGCACTTGCAATAGCGCCGCCCCCGCCCTTGCTCCGCCATAAGGGGAAGCGCTGACCACCAAGGCCGGTTTGCGATACAGCTTTCCGCTCGAAACGTCCCAATCGAGCGCGTTCTTGAAGGTGCCGGGAATTCCGTGGGCGTATTCCGGCGTGCAAAAAACCACGGCTGACGCCGCTCCAAGTTCGTCACGCCAGGCCCGGACGGCGTCCGGAGGATCCTCGCCGTCATGATCCGGGTTGAAGTGCGGCAGCCGATCCAAGGGTTCGGCCAAACGGAATGCCGCTTCGGGTGGGGCCAACAACGCCATGGCGCGCAACAAGGCGATGTTGGTGGACGCCGCGCGCAGGCTTCCGGAAACGGCGAGGATCTTCACGCGAGGGTCAAAACAACGCGTAGATGAACGGAGCTAGGTACGGCACCTGTGAAGCCACCACCAGGATGCCCATCAGGAACAGCACGATGACCGCCGGCAGCAGCCACCATGCCTTGCGGACACGAAGAAAGCCCCAAATGTCGTGGAAAATCGTCCGCTGTGCCATGTCGTCCCCTTAATCCTTCGCTGTCGCTTCGGAATCCCACATGTCAGCGGGATTCTCAT
>DATAHJ010000273.1:0-7865 GCA_036263275.1 Fibrobacteria bacterium
CTCGACCTTGCCGGCGCCTTCGCCCAATACTCCACCACCAACGTCCTCGTCTTCTGCGCCTTCATCCTCATCAGCGCGCACGTGCTCAACCGCCTCGACGCGCGCCGGCAGGAAACCCTCGATTCGTTGCGCGCGGCCAACGAGGAGCTTGAGGCGCGCATCCTGGAGCAGCGCCGCGCGGAGGCCGCGCGCGAGGAAAGCGAGCGCCAGCTTTTCCAGGCGCAAAAGATGGAGGCGATGGGCGTGCTCGCGAGCGGCATCGCCCATGACTTCAACAACATCCTCACGGTGATCCTGCTCAACGCCGAGGAGGCCGAGGCGGCGACCGGTCCCGGCCCCACCTTGACGCGCAACATCGGGGAGATCCGCAAGTCGGGGGCAAGGGCCGCAGGCCTGATCCGGCAGATAATGGCCTTCGGCCGCAGCGAATCCGGTGAGCGGAAAACCGTATCGCTGCAGGAAGTGATCGAAGACACCGCGGAGGCCTTGCGGCCCGTCCTGCCCTTCGGCATCACCCTCGAGACGAAGTGCATTCAGGATATTCCCGGGATTCGCGCGGACGCGGGGCAGCTCCGGCAGGTGCTGCTGAACCTCGCCAACAACGCCGTGCATGCCATGGAAGGCGGAGGCGGCCTGCTTGAAATCCGCGCGGAGGCCTTGAGGCAGGACGAGCCGATCCCGCCGGGCCTCGCGCCCGGCCGTTATGGCCTCGTGACGGTGAGCGACACGGGCCGGGGAATCGACCCCGAAACGGCCAAGCGCATCTTCGATCCGTTCTTCACCACGAAGCCTCCGGGAAAGGGCACCGGGCTGGGCCTGTCGGTGGTGCACGGCATCATGCGGCTGCATGGAGGCACAGTGACCATGCACAGCGAGCCCGATCGCGGATCGGAATTCCGGCTTTACCTTCCCGCCGCGGAGAATGCATGATGAAGGCCGGGGGGGTGAAAATGCCGAAAATCATCCTCCATTCCTCGTCACCCATCATTCTTATCTTCCCCCGACCATGACCGACCCACTCCTCCCCGAGTACGATTTCCTCGTGATCGGCGCAGGCCCCGCCGGCCTGCTCGCAGCCCTCACCTTGGTTCGGGCGCCGGGTTCCCGCAGCGTGGCCCTGATCGACAAGCGCGATCCCTGGCGCGAGCCCGTCTCGTGCGCCGAGGCCGTGCATCGCAAGCGCATCGAGTCCCTCGTGCCCGTCGTGGAGCCCGCCTGGGTCCGCGGCCCGGTGGACGGGGCCATCTTCGTCGCGCCGGACGGCACCGAGGTGCGCTTCGGGCAGGCGGGCAGCGGTTACCTCATCGACCGGGCGCTCATGCACCGCCGCCTCGCCGAACAGTCGCAGGAGGGCGGCGCCCACTGCAACTTCAGGGCCCGGGCGACAAGCATCTCCCGGCTCGAGAGCGGACGCCGCACGGTGACTTACGAGTCTCCCCAAGGTCCGGGGACGATTTCGGCACGGGTCGTGATCGACTGCAGCGGCCCGGGCACGGGATTCGGAGCGGGTGAAGCCATCACCCAAGGCAACTTCGACGTGGAGCCGGCGGTTTTCGCGCTGGTCAAGGGCCTCAAATACCCTACGAACTATATTCAGATGTTCTTCGGAACCAACTATGCGCCGGGCGGTTACGCATGGTTGTTCCCACGCGATGGCGAGGTCGCCAACGTGGGGCTCGTCGTCGGGCGAGACTACGCCCACGACGCCCCCGCACGGCAGGCCCTGAAGACCTTTATCGAGAAGACCTACCCCGGCGCGGAAGTCCTGAGCTTCCAGGGCGGCGCCATCCCTTGCGGCTACCCCGACGCTCCCTTGGCCGTCGACAACCTGTACAAGGCCGGGGACGCGGCCAACATGGTCCACCCCCTGAGCCGGGCCGGCATCACCGAGTCAATGACGGGCGGGAAGTTCGCGGCCCTCGCCGCGCTCAAGACGATCGACATGCCCGACGAAGCCTCGCGCCGCAAGGTTTACAACGAGTACAGGGTCGCTTGGGACGTCGCCTACGGAAAGGCGCACCGACGAATCGCCGGGATCAAGAAGGCCTTCATGCGCGTCTCCGACACCACCTTCAACCGGGCGGCTCGCGCCATCTCGAAACTGCCGCCCGAAAAACAGACCATCGGCCGCATTTTCTTCACCACGCTTTGGCAGTCACCCGGCCTGCTCTGGCAAATGAGAAGCTTGTTCCTGAAGGGATGAGCCCGAAGGCATAAGCCGACGACCCACGCGTCATTACCGGTAACCGGCGACCGGCGGCATGCCCGCCCGGTCGCCCATCGGGGAGATCGCATGAACGACGTGAATCGCTTGAGTGGCCGGCTTGGCGGCCGTCTCGCCGCGGCGATCCAGCCCCTTTCCCTGGCGCACGCCGCCGGGGCCTTGGCATTCTTCGTCGGCTCCCTTTCGATGCTCGGCTGGGCCACCGGGACGGTCGCGCTCATCCGCGTGCTGCCAGGCCTCGCTCCCATGAAGCCCAACACCGCGCTGTGCTTTATGCTGTGCGGCGTGTCGCTTTGCCTTCAATCCCTGAAGCGAGGCGACAAGGTTCGCTGGGTCCGCCTCTTGGCCAGGGCCTGCGCCGCGCTCGTGGCCCTGGTCGGCACGGTGACCCTGGCCGAGCATTTCAGCGGTTGGAATCCCGGCGTGGACCTCTGGATGTTCCCGGGCGCGTTGAAGGCCGCCGGCCTTCCCCAGGCCGGGCGCATGACGCACGCCGCGTCCCTGAACTTCACGCTGCTCGGCTTCTCCCTCCTCTTCCTCGACTTCGAGCCCCGGCGCGGGTTCCGTCCCGCGCAGCACGCGGCGCTGCTTTCCTCGCTGATCGGACTCGTGGGGTTGCTGGTGTATGCCTACGGGGTCCCCTCGCTGTATGGCTTCTTCGCGTACTCCTCGATGGCGCTGCACACGGCCTTCACGTTCACCTTCCTCGGCCTCGGGGTCATGATGGCCCGGCCCGACAAGGCCTTGATGGCCGTGGTCACCAGCCCGCACGGAGGCGGCATCACCGCCCGGCGCGTCCTTCCCGCTGCGGTGCTCCTCCCCACGGTGCTGGGATGGTTTCGGCTGAAAGGCGAGCTCGCGGGCTGGTACGACACGCGGTTCGGCCTGGCGCTCTTCGCCACCGCCAACATCATCACCTTCGTGGTGCTCGTTTGGTTCAGCGCCCGCAGCTTGAACCGGATCGACTCCAAGCGCCGTCGCACCCACGACGCCGCGGTCGAGGGCGCGCACGAGCTCCGCAAGGCCTACGACCAGCTGCAGGCCGAGACCGCCGAGCACCAGCGCACCGAGGACGCGCGCAGGAAGGCCGAGGGCCAGCTGCAGCATGCGCAGAAGATGGAGGCGCTCGGCACGCTCGCCGGCGGGATCGCGCACGACTTCAACAACATCCTCGCCGCGGTTTACCTGCACGCCGACCGCGCGCGAAAGCACGTGGCCGAGGATCATCCCGCGCGCCGGAACATCGACGAGATCTCGAAGGCCGGCACCCGCGCCGCCGACCTCGTGCGGCGCATCATGACCTTCAGCCGGCAGGGTGACGCCAAGCGGCGCACGATCCGCATGACGGAGGCCGTCGAGGATTCCCTGCAGCTGCTGTCGCTGTCCATCCCGCCGCGCGTGGAACTGCTCAAGCGTTTCGCCCAGGATCTCCCCCCCGTGGCCGCCGACGCCACGCAAATCCACCAGATCCTCCTGAACCTCGGCTCCAACGCGCTCCACGCCCTCGGGGACCAACCGGGCGTTCTTGAGGTCACGATGGACCCGGTGCGCATCGCCCCGCAGCCCGAGCACCTGGCGGGCCAGTTGAAGGAAGGGCTGTACGTCCGCCTCGCGTTCAGCGACAACGGGAAGGGCATGGACAAGGCCGTCCTCGACCGCATCTTCGATCCGTTCTTCACCACCAAGCCTGCCGGCGTGGGCACCGGCCTCGGCCTTCCCGTCGTGCACGGCATCATGAAGCAGCACGAGGGCGCGATCATGGCCTACAGCGAGCCGGGACGGGGCACGCGCTTCAACCTGTACTTCCCGGCCGCCGAGGAAAGCGCCGAGGCCGCGGGAAGCGCCGCGCAGCCCGCCGCGCCGATGCACGGCCGCGGTGAGAGGCTGCTCTGCGTCGATGACAACCCTTCCGTGCTCTCCGGAGTCCAGGAGATGCTCGAATACCTCGGCTACGCGGTGACCGCGCACGAATCGCCCGATACGGCGCTCGCGGCGTTCCACGCCGCGCCGCACGGCTTCGACCTGCTGTTGACCGACTTCGCCATGCCCGGGATGTCCGGCCTCGAACTCGCGCGGAAGGTGCTGGAGATCCGGCCGGAGCTGCCGGTGGTGCTCGCCTCGGGATACCTGACGCCCGCGGATCACGACGCGCTGGCGGCCCTGGGGGTGCGCGAAATCCTGCTGAAGCCGAACGTGCTCGAGGAACTCGGAGGGGCCATCCGCCGCGCGCTCGACCGCGCCGGCGGCACAAGGAAGGACTAGGTCAGGCGGGTTCCGCGAGCTCCGGGGCGACTGCCTCGCGCGCCACGATCTCGTTGAGCTTGCGGTAAAGCGTGCGCACGCCGATGCCCAGCTCCTCCGCGCTCTTCGCGCGGTCGCCGTGGTTGTAGCGCAACACGGTCTGGATCACCATGAGCTCGATGTCCTCGAGCTTCATGCCCCTGCGGAAGCCGACCTCGGTCTTTTCGGCCGCGGCGTCGCCGCTCAAGTCGAGCGGCAGCGCCTTCGCGGGGATCGCCTCGCCGGTGGAGAGGATCACCGCGCGCTCCACGGCGTTCTCGAGCTCGCGCATGTTGCCGGGCCACGGGTAGCGCTCCATGAGGCGCAGGGCCTCGTCGCTCATCGACAGCCCCGGGCGCCCGTTCTTCTCGCCGTAGCGCGCGAGGAAGAAGGCGATGTAGGCTGGTAAATCCTCCATCCTGCGGCGCAGCGGGGGAATCACGAGGGGGATCACGTTGAGGCGGTAGAACAGGTCCTCGCGGAACTTCCCCTCGCCCACCAGCTTCCGCAGGTTCTTGTTGGTGGCTGCGACGATGCGGACGTCCACGTGCTGAGGTCCGCCGCCCACGACGTTGACATCGCCCTCCTGCAGCACCCGCAGCAGCTTCGCCTGCATGGCGAGCGGCAGCTCGCCGATCTCGTCGAGGAAGATCGTGCCGCCGTCCGCTTCCTGGAAGCG
The DNA here is from genome assembly GCA_036263275.1 of Fibrobacteria bacterium. GTDB lineage: Bacteria > Fibrobacterota > Fibrobacteria > UBA11236 > UBA11236 > UBA11236. The sequence goes on from DATAHJ010000273.1 coordinate 5,184, forward strand.
CCCCTTGCGGTCCTGGTGGGCGCCGGTGAACGCGCCCTTCTTGTGGCCGAACAATTCCGACTCGATGAGGTTCTCGGGGATGGCCGCGCAGTTGACGGCGACGAAGGGCCGGTCCGCGCGGCGGGAATGGGCCACGATGTAGCGGGACAGCACTTCCTTGCCCGTGCCGGACTCGCCCAGCACCAGGACCGTGGCGTCGCTGATCGCCGCCTGCTTGGCGCTCTCGAGAAGTTCGCGGAACTCCGGGTTCTTGCCCTCCGCGAAGGGCGGGATCCGGCTGCGGCGCACCACCTCGCGCAGGCGGAGGTTCTCGTCGAGCAGCGCGGCCTTCTCGAGGGCGCGCAGGATCACGTTCTCGATCTCGGAGGCGTTGAAGGGTTTCGAGATGAAGTCGTAGGCGCCCTTCTTCATGGCCGCCACGGCCTCGTCGATGGTGCCATGGCCGGAAATCACGATCACTTGGGTGCCGGGCGCGATCTCGCGCACCTTCGCCAGGACCTGCAGGCCGTCCATCACCGGCATCTTGAGGTCGGTGATGAAGACGGGGGGAGGCGCCTCCGCGATCCGGGCCAACGCCTGCAGCGGATCGGAAAAGGTCTTCGCCTCGTGCCCCAAATCCTCGACGACCATGCCCAACGGCTCAAGGACGCTCAGGTCGTCATCGAGGACGAAGACTCTGCTTTTCATGCTACGGGATAAAATAGACCCGATTTTGCTCACGATACCCCATATGAACAATTTGATTCTTTTTTTCCTGAAAATTGACCCTAGCCCAGAAAAAATAAGAGGCTCCGACAATATCTTGGACGAATTCAGCTGCCGTGACTGCCATTTTAGCCGATCGAAGAAAGAATCGACTCCCCAAAAAATCCGATTTTTCGCCTACGAAGTGCGGCACATCTCTTGCCGGTTGATGCCTTGGCGTCCTCACAACGCCATAACCACCGCAAGGAGTCATTATGCGCCCAAGCTCCCTTTTCGCTTTTTTCAGCTTTTCCGGCTGTGTCGCGCTTTCCATTCCATTCTACGGGTGCATGGAGGGTGGCGCTTCCGTGACGAACTTTATCCGCGCCGATGTGGCCGTCCTCGCACTGGACATCGGGACGGACACGGAGCCGGTGATCTCCGGGTCCGGATTCGAGAAGCTGGCGGTCCGCATGGTCTCGAGCACCGGGGACACCGTTCGCGACACCCTGAATGAATACGGGAAGAGATTCTATGACGTGCGGCCCATGAGCGCCTGGAAGGTGAATGTCGAGGCGCTCGTCGCGGGAACCGTGGTGCGTTCCGGTTCGGCGACGAGCGGGCGCATTCCGGGCGGCGACACGCTGCGCGTGGCGGTGTCCCTGCTGCCTCACCCCTGAAAACATTGGCTCGCGAAGGTTCTCGAACAAGCATTGGCCCAGGAACTCGCCCCCAATATTCGTTTCCACGCCCTTCATTCCGCGCTTCGCGCATATAATAGAGCCCCATAACGGGATCGCTTCGCGGGGGCGTGGCGCCCCAGAATAGCGCGCAAGTCCGCCGACTGCCGATCCCTGTGCGCCGACTGCCGTTCTGGCCGGTACGATAAAGGTCTAATCCATTGAATTAAAAGGAATTGGCTGTTTGGGCGCATGGCATGCTCATCGCGTTTCTTCATGGGCAAGGAGAAACCAACCATGAAGACCCAGACCATCAAAACCAGCAAGCTCGCCGCCCTCGCCCTGACGACCTTGGCCAGCTTGGCCTTCACCGGCTGCCTGACCACGCCGGAAGAATCGCGTGACGACAAGCTCGCGCAAGTGGCGGTCGAGATCCTTCCGGCTTCCGTCTCCCCCACCCGCGACCTTCGCCTGAAGGAAATGATGGTGACGCTCGCCTCCGACGCCGGCGACACGTTGCGCGACACCATCACCGACATGGGCAGCCTGCTCTCGAAGAATCCCGTCCGCCTGAACGCCGCGGACGGCTCGCGCATCATCCATCCCCTCTACGCGCTCGATCCCGCAAAGGCCTGGACGGTTTCCGTGAAGACCCTCGACGCGCGGGACTCCGTCGTCCATTCGGGATCGGCCCGCACCGGCGCGCTGGCCGCCGGCACGTTCCGCAACGTGGCGATGCCGCTCCCGGCCCGCTTTGCGGCCTACGAGGCGATCTTCGCGCTTCCCGCGAACATGAAGGGCGCCACGCTGAAGCGCGTCGAGGCCGCGGTGGACGGCGCGACCGCCTGCGCCACCGAGGCGAGCGCCGACTCGGCCCACCTGACCTGCGACTATCTCCCGGTGGGCAACCGCACCGTCACGCTGAGCGCGTACGGGCAGGCTTCCTCGAACGGCGCGACGCGCCTTCTCTTCAAGGGCGCGGCGGACCTGGCGATCGCCGCGGACGCGCCCACCGAAACCCTCACCTTGGGCGCCGAGGACGGCGACGCGGGGATGCGCGTGCGCCTCGGGCGCGTGGGCCGCGTGACTATGAACGTGGTGACCTCCGGCGCGCTGGATATCTGAGGAAAACGGAACAATGGAAACAGCGGGGCCGGCGCCGTCCGAAGGAAACCTGAAGGTTTCCGGAGGACGGTGCCGCGCTTTCCGCGACGCCCATTACTTCCTCACCAGCGAAAACGGAATAGCTGTTGCGAATCCTTACAATCACAACGAAGAAAACGCTTGCTTCGGAGGCCCCGGCTCCGTAACGTAAATG
>DATAHJ010000274.1:0-3335 GCA_036263275.1 Fibrobacteria bacterium
CCGCTACAGCTATCGCGTGGCCTCGGTGGTGGGAATCTGGCTGGCCCGTCTCGTGGGCGTGAGCGATCCGGAGGCGCTGCGGCGCGCCGCCGAGATGGGGCTCGCCATGCAGCTCACCAACATCCTGCGCGACGTGGGCGAGGACCGGGCGCGCGGCCGCCTGTACCTGCCGCTCGACGTGCTGGCTCGGCACGGCATCGACCCGGAGGCGCTCATGGCCGGTCGCCCCGGCGATCCGCCCCCGCCCGGGTGGGCCGGCGCGATGGAGGAGCTGATGGCCGCGGCCGAGGCGCGCTACGCGCGCGCGCTGGAGGCGCTGCCCGCGCTGCCGCCGTTTTTCCGGCGGCCCGTGGGCGTTTCGGCGCTGGTGTATCGCGACATTCACCGCAGCCTGCGGCGCAACGGGTACGACAACCTGAACCGCCGCGCCTACGTGACGCGCGCGCGCAAGGTGTGGCTGGGTTTCCGCGCCCGCCTTCTCCTTGCGACCGGAACCTGGGGCGGCTCCTCGGCGATCGAGGCGGGCGTCCCGGAGACGCCGGCCCCTTCGCGCGCGCGCCGGGCATGGAGGTGGGCGATCGCGATCGGACTGGCCTTGCCGTGCCTCGTGGTGGGCGCGTCCTTTTCCGGAGGGCAGGACGCGGGAAACATGGGCGACGCCGAGACGACGGCGCGGCGGGAACTTGCGATGACCGAGAAGGCGCTGCGCGAAAACCCCGCGGGGCCCGGGCTCGCGGACCTTCTGATGCGCCGCCTGAGACTGTTGCACGCCCTCAGCGTGCAGGACGAGCGGCTGCTGGCCCCGGCGCGCGCGGCGCGCGCCGAAGCCGAGGCGGCGCTGGGCGCTTCGCCCTTGCTGCTGGCCTACCGGGGTGCGCTCGAGGTGGTCGAGGCGCGGCACGGGTTCTGGCCGCGAGAGCGGCTCGAACCGCTGAAGCGCGGTCTTCCGCTGCTGGACTCGGCCGTGCGCCTCGATCCCGACCAGGCGGAAATCCGCTACCTGCGGCTGACCAGCGGCTATTACCTCCCGTTTTTCCTGGGCCGCAAGCCGCAGGTGCGCGAGGATTTCGCGGCGCTCTCGCGGCTTTTGCCCGGGGTGAGCCGCGACTTTCCTCCCGCGTGGTACGCGGCCGTGACGGGCTTCGTGCTGGACAAGGGAAACCTTTCCCCGCGCGACCGGGAAAGACTGCGCCGCGCGCGTGACGCGGCGGCGGGCGGCGGCCTTTCATGACGCCGGTCTTCCGCCCCATGCTCGCGCGCGGCTTCGACACCGCCTTCGCGCTCGTCGCGCGCGCGGGCCTCGCGGGCGTGACGTACGCGATCCCGGAGGGCCTTTCCGCCTCGCTGCCGGCCGGTCGTCCCGTCCTGCTGTTCGGAAACCACGCGAGCAACTGGGACGGCTTCCTGTATCGCCGCCTGCAGCAGCGGCTTCATCCCGGAAGCCCGGGGACGCCGATCTACAGCGTGATGCTGGAGTCGGAGCTGCGCCGCTTTCCGCTGTTCCGGCGGCTGGGCGGCCTCGGCCTCGACCCGGCTTCTCCGCTTTCCTCCTTGGCGATCCTGCGCGCCCTGAAGGAAGCGCGTTCCGGAGGCTCGCGCTCGGATTTCTTCGTCACGGTGTTTCCCCAGGGGACCACGATGCCGGCGTCGAAGCGCCCGCTCGAGTTCCGCGAGGGCGTGCGCGCCTTCGCGCGCGCGATGGCGCCGGCGACGCTGGTCCCGGTCGCCTTGCGCTATGAGCTGCTGGGCTCGCTGCGCCCGCGCGCCTTCGTGACGGTGGGGGAGGCCATCCCCTGCGACACGGAAGCCCCGGAACTCGGCGTGCTGGAGGCCCGCGTGACGTCCCTGCTTGATGACCTGGACGCGAAGCTTTGCGCGGGCGGGGAAGCCTTCGCCCGCGGAGAAAACCGATGAACGCATGGTCGCAAACCCTTGCCCTCATATCGCTTTGCGTGTTGGTATTCATGCTCTGCATGATCCTCTTCAATTTGCTGACGGCCCCGCGCGCGGAGCGGATGCCGCCTCCCGCGCGCTTCCCCAAGGTCAGCCTACTGGTGCCCGCGCGCAATGAGGCCCATAACCTTCCCGTGCTGGCGGAGCATCTCGCGCGGCTCGAATATCCCGACTTGGAAATCATTCTGCTCGACGACGCCTCCGAGGATGGCACGGCCGGGGAGTTGAACCGACTCGTTACGCGCGTTCATTCCGGAAATGCCCGCACGGTCACGGCCCGCGCGCTGCGCGGCGCGCCGCTTCCCGCGGGGTGGCTTGGCAAGAACTGGGCCTGCCACAAGCTCGCACAGGCCGCGCTCGGCGAGGTGCTCGTCTTTTGCGACGCCGACGCCCGGCCCGGGCCGCAAGCCGTCGCGCGCACGGTGTCCCTGCTCGAGCGCTACGATGCGGGCTGCGCCACCTTCATGCCCCGGCAGTTGCTTGGAACGTGGTCGGAGCGCGCCGTGATCCCCGTGCTGCTGCACCTCACCTTGCTGGGGTTCTTTCCGTTGGCGCTGGCTCCTCGCCTGCGGTGGAAGCGGCTCGGCGTGGCCAACGGACAGTGGCTGTCCTTCCGTCGCACGGCCTACGACGCCATGGGCGGCCACGCGGCGGTGCGTGCGAAGGTGGTGGAGGACATCGCCCTCGCGCAGCGCGCCCAGGTGCTGGGGCAGGGGTTGGCCATCGCGTTGGCCCCGCGCACCTTGGAGGTGCGCATGTACCGGAGCTTTCCCGAAGTGTGGAACGGCTTCGGCAAGAACCTCTTCGTGCTCACCGGCGGCTCGCCGTGGAGCGCGCCGCTGTACGGGGCCTTCTTCACGCTCTTCCAGATCCTTCCCTGGGCGATGTTGCTCGTTCATCCTTCGGCGTGGGCTGCGCCCTTCGCCCTGCTGGTCGCCTGCCGCCTGCTGGTCGCGGCGGTGCTCCGCGAACCGCTCGCGGCCATCGCATGGCATGTTGCGGGTTCACTGCTCGTGCCCGTCATCGCGGCCCGGTCGCTGTGGAACTTTCGCCGCGGGCGCCTGTCGTGGAAGGGCCGCGTGCTCGACGCGGGAGAACGGTCATGAACGCGCTCCGGGCGATCGTGATCGGAGGCGGGTTCGGCGGCCTCGCTTCCGCGATCCGCCTGCAGGCCCTCGGCATTCCCACCACGCTGCTGGAGCGGCGCGAGCGCACCGGCGGCCGGGCGTATCAACTCGAGGAAAAGGGGTACACCTTCGACATGGGGCCGTCGCTGGTGACCGCGCCGGATGTCATCGCCCGCGTGTTCGAACGCGCGGGCACTTCCCTCGCGGACGCGCTGCGGCTCGTGCCGCTCGACCCTTTCTACCGCGTGTACTTCC
>DATAHJ010000275.1:0-4404 GCA_036263275.1 Fibrobacteria bacterium
CGCGTGGGAAAGGTCGAGCAGGAGGCTGAGCCCGGAACCGCTCACGAAATCACTCCTCGTCACGGGCCTTCATCGACGCCTCGATCACGAAGGTGACGAGGTCGCGATAGCTCATCCCGATCGCCGCGGCCTGCTGCGGCAGGATCGACTTGGGCGTGAAGCCCGGCAGGTTGTTGGTCTCCAGCGCGAACAACGAGTCTTTGTCGGCGCCGGTCCAGATGAAATCGGTACGGCTGTATACCGAGAGGCCCAGCGCTGCATGCGCCTTGGCCGCGTAAGCCTGGATCGCCGCGTTGATGGCGGGAGGAAACTCCGCCGGCGTGATCTCTTCCGCGCCATCCTTGCGGTATTTCTCCTCGAAGGAGAAGAAGCCGTCTTTCTTGGGGCGGATCTCCGTGGGCGGCACGCTGCTCGCGTGTCCTTCGAGGACGCCGCATGTGGCCTCGCGGCCGGCGACGAAGCCCTCCACCAAAAGCCGGGGCGCATCCGCGCCGATCTCGACGATGGCCTTCTCCAGCTCCGCGCGCGTCTTCGCCACCGCCACGCCGATGCTGGACCCGCCCTCGGGGTGCTTCACCACCGCGGGCAGGCCCAGTTCGCGTTCCACGCGATCCGCCGCGCCGGCGGCATCGGCGTATTCCTCGGGGGCGAACACGATCCACGGCGCGGTGGGAATGCCGTGCGCGCGATAGCGTTCCTTGGACTCGATCTTGTCCATCGACAGGCGCGAGGCCGCGCTGCCGCTGCCGGTGAAGGGCTGCCCCACCTCTTCGAGGAACGCCTGCAAGGTGCCATCCTCCCCGCCCACGCCATGCAGGGCGAGAAAGAACACGTCGGCCTGGGGAAAGCGCAGCATCTCGCCGCGCTCTCCGAAAGCGGCGCGCTCCCACCCTTCGGGCGGTTGCTTCAGCCAGCTTTCGGCCTGCTCCACCGTCATGTCGACGGGGAAGCGCGAAGGATTCGCGGGCCACGTCCAGACGTTGTCGCGCGAGATGAGGACGGGAAAGCCGCGATAGAGCGCGGGATCCAGTTGCGAGAGGACGCCGCAGCCGGAAGCGAGCGAGACGGGGTGTTCGGGGGAGATTCCCCCCATGAGGACGGCGACGCGACGCATCGCCTACACCTCGAGGATGCCGCCCATCGGCTCGTCGGGGTTGTTGAAGTCCTCGAGGAAGTAGGCGTAGCCCTCGGCATCCGAGGTGTAGCCGTGCGCGGCCGCGTGGTCGCGGAAAAAGGCCCGCAGGGCGGCGTCGCGGGAGTCCATCTCCACGAGGGCCTGGACCAGGGACGGCTTCGGCGTCACGAAGGAAATGGCGTAGCGGGGCATGGGGAGAAAGATAGCAGGAGGATTCAGCCTTCCACCGCATTCTTCACGTAGGCGTTCCACGTGGTCTTCAGCAGCGTGTCGAGGTCGCTGTGGCGCGCGCGCCATCCGAGCCGCTTGCCCGCGAGCTCGGCCGAGGCCACCACGGCGCCGGCATCGCCCGCCCTGCGGCCGACGATGGCATGGGGAATGTCGTGCCCGGTGATCTCGGCGGCGCGACGGATCATCTGAAGCACGCTGATGCCGGTGCCGGTGCCGAGGTTGAGCGTGAGGTTCTCCCCGCCCTTGTGCAGATGCTCGAGCGCGCGCACGTGCGCGTCGGCGAGGTCGGTGACGTGGATATAATCGCGCACGCCGCTGCCGTCGACCGTATCGTAGTCGTCGCCGAAGACCTGCATCGACTTGCGGATCCCGGCCGCGGTCTCCATCACCACCGGCAGGAGGTTGGCCGGGTTCTGCTCCAGGCCGATGATCCGGCCGTCCGGATCATATCCCGCGGCGTTGAAGTACCGGAGGGAGACGTGCCGGAATCCCCGGAGCCGTCCATACCAGTCGAGGAAACCCTCGATCGCCAGCTTGGTGTGGCCGTAGTAGTTCTCGGGACGGGTGGGATGATTTTCGTCGAGCGGTTGGTACTCCGGCGCGCCGTACACCGCCGCGGTGGAGGAGAAGACGAAGGCGGGAATGCCCGCGGCGGCCACCGCCTCCAGAAGGTTCAGGGAGCCGGTGATGTTGTGACGGCTGTACTTCTCGGGCTCCAGCATGCTTTCGTTGGCCGCCTTGAGGGCCGCCAGGTGCACGACGCCGTCGAAGCGCTGTTCCGCGGTGGCCGCCCCGATGGCAGACTTTAGCGCGGCCGGGTCGAGGATGTCGCCCACGAAGAGAGGCACGCCCGGAAGCAGGTTCTCCCGGCGGCCGGTGGACAGGTTGTCGAACACCACCGGTTCGTGCCCGGCCGCGAGCAGGGCCTTGCAGACGTGGGAACCGATGTACCCGGCTCCTCCCACCACCCAGATCTTCACGAACCCTCCAGCGCGGAATTTCGGGGAATATAACAGGTGGGAGGATATCCCGTTGCCCCGAACGTCACCCCCATGTATTTTCTCCCCCACACCGCACCGGAGAACCGACATGCGCCGCGCCCCCTTCCTTTCGTTGCTTTCCGCCGCCAGCCTCGTCCTCGGCATTTCGTTCGCCGACGCCCAGGCCGTGCAGGGTCCCGAGGCCCCGCCCACCTTCGAGCTCGACAAGAAGGGCCAGCGCGTCCGCATCGACTACAAGCTCGACGTCAAGCCGATCTCGAACCCGCAGCTCACGTTCTCGCAGTTCGCCGGCAAGCGCATGCTGCTGTTCTACTTCTCGGCCAAGTGCCCCCACTGCCAGCACGCCGCCCCCTTCGTGCAGCGCCTCGCCGACGAACTGGGCACCAAGGGCTACGGCTCGCTCGCGATCGCGATCAAGTGGAACACCGAGGACGACATCCGCGGCTTCATCCGCGACCTCGGCGTGCGCATGCCCATCATGCAGGACGACAACCGCACCTTCGGCGACAACTACGGCGTGGGCACCATCCCGGTGATCTACCTCGTCAACGAGAAGGGTGAATTCATCCGCTGGCGCAGCTTCAACGAGGACGAGACCCCGGTCGAAGTGCGCACCGCCGCCGCCTCCTGGCCCGCCCTCAAGAAATAACGTGTCTTCGAGCGCGGGCGCGCCGGACCCCGAGGGCTTCCGGCGGGTCCGCGCGGTCTTCTCCCACAGCGTCGCGCCTTCCGAGGCGGGCCTCCCCTTCCTGCAGCTTCTGCTTCGTCGCTTCCCCTACCACACGGAGGGGGAATGGACGGAGCGCGCGCGCGATGGCCGCGTGACGCTCGACGGCGTCATCGTCGACACCGAAACCCCCGTGACGGCACGGGCCACCCTCACGTATCGCGTCGAAGATTACCTCGAGCCTGCGGTACCGATCGATTTCCGCGAGGTCGCGCGCGAGGGCGACCTGGCCCTCGTCCACAAGCCCGCGGGCCTTCCGGTGCACAAGACCGGAAAGGTGTTCGTGAACGTGCTGGCCCGGCTGTATCAGGAATTCCGGGGCGACGACGCTTGGTCGCCGCTGAACCGCCTCGATGCGGAGACGTCGGGGATCGTGGCGTTCGCGCGCGGGCGCGAGGCCTTGCGGCGCTTCTCGCCGGGAAACGCGGGAACAACCTGGACCAAGGATTATTTGGCGGTGGCGGAGGGTATCCTCCCGCGGGAGATCGTCCACTCCGGTCCGCTGTCGGAGTGGACGGAGCATCCCGTCCGCAGCCGCATGCGCGTCGTCTCCGGCGACCATGTCGACGGCAAACCCGCGCGCACGCGCTTTCTTCCATTGGCGCACGCGGACGGGAAAACGCTCGTGCTCGCGCGCCCGGAGACGGGGCGCAAGCATCAGATCCGGGCGCATCTCGCCGACCTCGGCCATCCGATCGTGGGAGACAAGGTCTACGGCCTGGACGGAAGCGGACGCTATTACCTGAAGCGGCTGGAGGGAGACCTCACGTCGGAGGACATCGCGGCGCTGGGCGCGCCGCACCAGCTCCTGCATGCGGTTCGTCTGGAGATCCGCGACGAGAGCGGCGCGGGAATCTCGGCGACGGATTTCGATTTGCCGGAAGGATTCCGGCGCCGCTTTCCGGACCTAACGGAGGAGTGGCTCACACGAACGCGTTCACGAACTCCTCGGTCGTCTTGAACTTCTCCAGCGCCTGGATGGCCGCCGGCGTCTGGTTCGACTCCGTGAGGTTCGCCACGTAGCGGCGAAAGCGCTGGGAGGCCTTGTACCAAGCCGGCGGCAGGATCAGCTCCTCGCGGCGCGTGCCGGACAGGCCGATGTCGATCGCCGGATAGATGCGCTTCTCCGCAAGCTTGCGGTTCAGCACCAGCTCCATGTTGCCCGTGCCCTTGAACTCCTGGAAGATCACTTCGTCCATCTGCGAGCCGGTCTGCACGAGCGCCGTCGCCACGATGGTGAGCGAACCGCCCTCCTCGACCTTGCGCGCCGCGCCGAAGAACTTCTTGGGCTCCATCATGGCCTTGGCGTC
>DATAHJ010000276.1:0-1871 GCA_036263275.1 Fibrobacteria bacterium
CCCGGGCCCGTTGCCTTCCCCACGCCGAAGCCAGGGCCCGGAGGTTCTCAAACCCCCTTGTAGCCCTTGCGCTTCACGGCCTCGTTGATGAAGTACATCATCACCAACGTGGAAATCATCGCGCCGCAGACGATGAATCCCAGCAGGCCGTAGCGCTCGATATGGCCGTCGGGGCTCTGGTACACGATCAACCCCGCCACGCCCGCCGCGATGCCGCCGGAGAGCTGCTGCACCGAGGCGTTCACCGACATGAAGGCTCCACGGTCGCGCGGGTCGGGCACTGCAGACATGAGCGCCTGCGACGGCGCCATGCGCGAGGTCAGGCAGATGAAGAGGATGACGTTGATGAGGATCACCGTCAGGAGGGGCGTCGTTCCCAGGTGGGTGTAGATGATCACCATCACCATCGTGAGCACGGTGCCCGTGAAGAACACCGGATACTTGCCGACGCGGTCGCTGAGGCGGCCCACCAGCGGACCCACGACCATGGTGCAGAGGCCGGTCACCATGTACACGGTGGGCAGCTTCGAGAAGGCGATGCCGAGGTTGTGCACCGAGAACGCGCTGCTGAAGGGCATGAGCATGAAACCGCCGGTGGTCAGGAGCGCCGTCGCCGCGAAGCCGCGCAGGTAGGCGCCCCGGGCCACGGTGCGGAAAAGGTGGCGGAAAGGATTGGATTCCGTCTCGCCCTTGAGGTGGCCGGTGAGCGGACGCAGGCCGAAGATGATCGAGAGGCCCGCGACGGCGCTCACGGCCGCCACCATCAGGAAGGGCGCATGCCATCCCCAGAGGTTGGAGAGATACAGGCCGAGGGGAAGACCCAGCACCTGGCTGCCGGCAAAGGCCGTCTGCACGAAGCCCATCACGCGGCCGCGCCGGGCCATCGGGAACAGGTCGGCGATGATGGCCATGCTGATCGAACCGATCACGCCGCCGAAAAGGCCGGTGACGACGCGCGCGCCCAGCAGGAAGTGATAGTTCGGCGCGATGCCGCACAGCACCGTGCCCAGCACGAAGCCCGCATAGAAGAACAGCAGCAGCTTCTTGCGGTCGAAGCGGTCCGCGAAGCCCGCAGTCAACAAGCCCGCGAGGCCCGCGCTGAAGGCGTAGGCCGACACGGCCCAGCCGAAGTGCGCGGCGGAGATGTGGAGGTCGGTCATCAGGATCGCCCCGAGGGGCGACAGGATCATGAAGTCCACCATCACGGTGAACATCAGGAAGGCGATCAACGCGATCACGAACACCTGGTAGCGGGTGAACTTGTCGGGGGCCGGCGTCGAGGAGGACGACGCGGCGTGGGAGGAGGAGGAATTCATGGGGTTTTCTTTCGGTGTGATTTCCGTTTCGCGGAGCGGGTGGAGCGCGTCCGCCCGGATTTCTTTTCGCGGGAGTCCGCCGCGGCATATTCGGCAAGGATCGTCGCCTTCTCTTCGGGCGAAGGCTTGAGGGCCTTGACGACGAGTTCCAGCGTCTGCAGGAGCATGGCTTCGGTGAGGACGAACTTGCCCCGGCCGGGGAGGCTCTTGCCCTGCAGGTGGAACTTGACCAGCTGGTACATGGGCGCGAACGCCACCGACCAGTAGGTTTCCAGCGGAAGCCTCACCAACTCGCCGTTGCGGATCGCGTTCGCGACGAAGGCCTGCATCACCCGCCGCATCTCGTCCCCCGTGAGCTCCATCGCCTTTTCATGGAGGGGAGTATGGCGTAGCTGTTCGAGGAAAAGCATCGAGAGCGGGTTGGCGAGGCAGTAGCGCGCGCGATTCAGCCACTGCACGCGCAAGCCCTCGTCGAAGGACATCGACGGATCGAACCCCTCGAGCATGGCCGCCTGCGTCTTGTCCATCTCGGCCTTGTACACCTGCATCATCAGG
>DATAHJ010000277.1:0-2672 GCA_036263275.1 Fibrobacteria bacterium
ACGCGCGGGACCGGCTCGAGCCGGTCCCGCGACACCAGTTCCACGTAGTCGACGCGCGTCGGCGCGGAGGCTTCGATCTCGCGGCGCGTCATGGCCACCAGCTTTTCCGCGTCGCGCTCGCCCGCGAGGAACGCGTCGCGCGCCGCCGAGAGTCCCCGGTGCAATGCAGTCGCGCGCGCGCGCTCGTCCTCCGACAGGTAGGCGTTCCGCGAGGAGAGGGCCAACCCCGAAGGTTCTCGAACAGTCTCTGAGAGAACCATCTCCACGTCGAGCCCCAGGTCCTCCACCATGCGGCACAGGATGAGCGCCTGCTGGATGTCCTTCTTGCCGAACCAGGCGCGCCGCGGCTTCACGAGGTTGAAGAGCTTGAGGACCACGGTGCACACGCCGCGGAAGTGGCCGGGACGCGCCGCGCCGCACAGGTGCTTGTCCAAGCCCTCCACGTCCACGAACGTCGCGTGCGCGGCGCCGTAGAACTCCGCCGCTTCGGGAGCGAAGATCGCGTCCACGCCCGCCGCTTCGCAAAGGGAGGCATCCTTTTCGAAGGGACGTGGATAGCGCGCCAGATCCTCATTGGGGCCGAACTGCAGCGGATTGACGAAGATGGAGACGACGACGACGTCGCTGCACGCGCGGCACTCTTCCACGAGCTTCATGTGCCCCGCGTGCAGCGCGCCCATGGTGGGCACGAAGCCGACGGACGCGGCGGGCGGCAAGGATGCCCGCCAGGCGCGGAGCTCGGGGACGGAGCGCAAGATCTTCAAGGATGTTCCTCCGCGTACCGGAGCATGTTCGCGGCCTCGGGGAAGTACGGCTTGAGCGCCAGCGACTTGCGGAGATACGACATCCCGTTGTCCCGGTCCCCGCGCCACAGGCGATAGGCGCCCTGGTTGAAGAACGCGATGGCGTAGGCTCCGCGGATCTCGGCGATATCCTCGTTCTCGCGCGGGAAGGGCTTGTAGGAGAAATCCCGCGCGGGACCGAGGGGCGGCAGGGAGTCCTGATGCGCGCGGAACAGCAGGCCCACGGGCATGGCGGAAAATCCGGGGAAGAACGACGGGTTGAGCTTGTAGGTGAAGTACACCGGATGCGCTGGATCGTTCCAGGTCGCCAGGTTCCGCAAGGCTGCATCCACGTCGTCCGGATTGCGCGCGCCGTTGAAGCCGTCGGCCGGCATGGGCAGTCCGAGCTTTCCGGCCAACCAGGGATGATTCCGCTCCAGCTGCGCCGAGTAGTAGGGATAGGCGAGATAACCCCTGTCGATCACGGCCACGTCGGGGCGGACGCCCTCCACGCGCTGGAGATAAAAGCCGATCATGGTCACGCGCGCGTCGACGTCGGTGATGATGACGCCGCCCGAATCGGCCGACATCAGCACGTTGCGGCCGTAATCCTGCGCGGCGTATTCTCCGCTCAGGTCCACGGTGCGATAGTGGAGCAAGAGCGGCGCGAGCACAACCGCCGCCGCCGCAAGGATAGCCGCCGTCTTCGCGACGGGGTTGGCGAGGCGCAACAGGGCCCGCAGGCCGAAGGCCGCCGCGGCCATCACCGCGACATAGGAAGGGAGGAAGTAGGATTCGATGTCGGTGATGCCGTAATTGATCGAGTAGGCCACGCACGAGACGAAGAGCAGGACGAGGAAGGCGAGCAGCGCGCGATTGCGGCGGAACAGAAGCCAGATTCCCGCCGCGGCGGCGAGGAGCGCGAGGTAACCGAATTCGGAAGGAAACGCCTGGACGAACTCCGCGAATTTCCAGTCGGCCAAGGCGCGCGACTGGAACATGTGCCGCCAGAACTGGTGGCCGCTGATGTGCCACCGGAAATTTTCCCACGTGGAGGGATTTCCCCAGTTCATCCTCGGATTCACCGATGCGCGGATCGGAAGGTAGAGATAAGGCGTGAGGCCCGTGACGAAAGCCGCCGCGGAGCCGACGAGGCGCGAGGGCTTCGGCAACCCCCGTTTCCTTGCCGACGCGATGAGGAAGGCGCACCCGGGAACCAAGGCCACCGTCATCATGTGGTTGGCGAAGCTTAAGCCCGCGACGTAGGCGAACAGGATCCAGGCGCTGTCCGCGCGCGGGCCCTCGGCCCGCAGGGCGCGGAAGAAAAGCACGAGCACCAGCGCGAGAAACAACAGGTGCAGCGAATAGACCTCGTAGGCGACCGACTGCTGCCAGTAGGTGCGCGTGAAGGCGAAGGTCAGCGCCGTGACCCCGGCGGCCATCATGTTGGCGGGGTTCGCGCCCATGTCCCGCGCATCCTGGTCGGACCCGCGCAGCAGCTCGAGGAAAAATCGGTGGAAGAAGAACACGGCGGCCGCGCCGAACACCGCCACGAGGAAGTTCAGGCGAAAGATCACGCTCTCGCCGAGCGGGATCATCGCGGCCGCGCGGCCCAGCAGCATGAAGATCGGGTAGCCCGTCGGGTGCGCCACGCCCAGCGTCGCGGCGGAGGCCGAGAGTTCTCCGCCGTCCAGCGTGTTCACCGCGGGCGACAGCGTGAGGGCGTAGACGACGAGGGCCGCGAGGGAAAGCGCGAGTCCGGTGAGGACGTCCTTGCGGCGGGAGCGGATCAGTGCTTCTCTCCCGGCGACCAGTAGGTGACGCCTTCCGGAGCCTTGAGGATCTGGTCGACAAGCAGGTTCAGGTCGTCCTCGCGGCGCACGAAGTCGA
>DATAHJ010000278.1:0-1679 GCA_036263275.1 Fibrobacteria bacterium
CAGGGCGGGGGAGCCCAGGCCGCCCGCGCCCACCACCAGCACCTTGGCTTCGCGAAGCTTCAGCTGGCCTTGGAAGCCCACGCCCGCAAGGTCGAAGTGGCGCGCGTAGCGCTGCATCTGCTCCGGGGAGAAGAGGGCCACGGCCTCACTCCTCCGCGTACGCCGGAGTGCTCAGATACCGCTCTCCCGTGTCGCAAATCAGGGTCAACAGCGTCTTCCCCTTGAACTCCGCGCGCTTGCCGATCTCGCCGAGCGCGAACACGTTCGCGCCCGAGGACGGGCCCGAGAGGATGCCTTCCTCGCGCGCCAGGCGGCGCGTCGTTTCGCGCGCGGCCTCGTCGCTCACCGGCAGCACCTCGTCGATCACGGAGCGGTCGAGCACCGAGGGCACGAAGCCCGCGCCGATGCCCTGGATCTCATGCCAGCCGGGCTTGCGGCCGAACAGCACGGCGGAGGAGGCCGGTTCCACGGCGACGACGCGAAGGTTCGGGTTCTTCTTCTTGAGCGCGGAGCCCACGCCGGTGATGAAACCGCCCGTGCCGACACCCGCGACAATGACGTCGAGGTTTCCCGCCGTGTCTTCCCAGATCTCCCCGGCCGTCCAGCGGCGATGCGCGTCGGGATTGGAAGGATTGTCGAATTGCTGCAACATGAAGCAATCCTTGCGCGTCTTCAGGATCTCCCGCGCCTTCTCGATCGCTCCCGCCATGCCCAGATGCGCGGGCGTGAGGATCAACTCCGCTCCGTACGCGCGCAGCAGGTTGCGTCGCTCCGGCGTCATCGATTCGGGCATGAGGATCAGCGACTTGTAGCCGCGCACGGCGGCGAGCCACGCGAGCGCGATGCCCGTGTTGCCCGAAGTGGGCTCGAGCAAGGTCATGCCCGGCTTCAGCTTGCCCTGCTTCTCGGCTTCCAAAATCATGTTGAGCGCGATGCGATCCTTGAGCGAGCCGCCGGGATTGCGCGTCTCGATCTTGGCGAGGAAGAGCGAGTCCGCGTGCGGTACCACCTTGTTCAGGCGAACGAGGGGCGTGCGACCCACCAAGGCCGTCATGTCAGGCGCGAAACGCATGGCAGGGGCGGGAGGCTTCGGGGTCATCTCACCGCTCCGGTTTTCTGTCGGGGGCGCCGACGTCCGAGTCATCGACATCCAGGTGGATGCCGCATTCGATCTTCGAATCGTCGGCCCAGCGGCCGCTGCGCGCGTCCTCGCCCGGAAGCGGCTTGCGCGTGCAGGTCGCGGGGCTGCAGCCGATGCTCGTGTAGCCTTCGGCCGCCAGCGGGTGCTCGGGAACCTCCCAGAGCCTCAGGTACATGTCCACGTCGGCCTGCGGCCAGTCGGCGAAGGGCGCGATCTTGATCTTGCCCCGCTGCACCGAGGCGAAGGGCGTCTCCTGCCGCGTGGAGGCCTGGTCGCGGCGCAGCCCCGACACGAAGGCCGTTACGTCGGGAAGCGAGAGGAACTTGCGCTGCACCTCCACCTTGTTGATGCCGCAGCAGGCGTCCACGTCGGTGATGCGCGTCACGCCGTTCTCCGTCACGGCGAACTGTCGGCGTTCGGCCTCGGGCCGATCGGAGGACATCGTGTGCACGTCCAGGCCCCACGCCTTCGTGAGCGTGTCGCGATAGGCGAGGGTCTCGGGGAAATGGAAGCCCGTGTCCATGAAGAACACGCGGGC
>DATAHJ010000279.1:0-2573 GCA_036263275.1 Fibrobacteria bacterium
GAAAATAAGGTCCCCGAAGGATAACGGACAGGATCTCGCCGACGACAGAAGCCCCCCATCCTGCTATCTTTGCGGGGGTATGACCGACAATTCCGCCCAATATTCGCAGTACGACAACCCTCTCATCCGCCGCTACGCGTCGCGGGAAATGAGCTTCCTCTTCTCGCCGCAGTTCAAGCACCAGACCTGGCGCAGCCTGTGGATCCACCTCGCGGAGGCCGAGAAGGACCTGGGTCTCCCGATCACCGCCGAGCAGATCGCCGACCTCAAGGCGCACGCGACGGACATCGACTTCGCGGAAGCCGAGGCGCAGGAAAAAGTCGTCCGTCACGACGTGATGGCGCACGTGCACGCCTATGGCAAGCAGGCCGCCAAGGCCGCGGGCATCATCCATTTGGGGGCGACCTCCGCGTACGTGGCCGACAACACCGACCTGATCCAGATGAAGGACGGGCTGCATCTCCTGCGCAAGCGCCTGCTGCGCGTGATCGCCTCGCTGGCGGAGTTCGCGGACAAGTGGAAGGCGCAGCCGCAGCTGGGCTTCACGCACTTCCAGCCCGCGCAGCCCGTGACCGTGGGCAAGCGCGCCACGCTGTGGATCCAGGAGCTGCTGCTCGACCTCGAGGAGATCGCGCAGGTCGCCGAGGCGATGCCGTTCCTCGGCGTGAAGGGCACCACGGGCACGCAGGCGAGCTTCCTCGAGCTGTTCGCGGGCGACCATGACAAGGTGAAGAAGCTTGACGCCGAGGTGACGCGGCGCGCGGGCTTCGCGCGCAGCCTGCCGGTGTCGGGACAGACCTACACGCGCAAGCTCGACGCGCGCGCCTTGGCCGCGCTGTCCTCGCTGGCGCAGTCGCTGTCGAAGTTCTCGACCGACCTGCGACTGCTGCAAAACCTGAAGGAAGTGGAAGAGCCCTTCGAGAAGAGCCAGATCGGGTCCTCGGCCATGGCCTACAAGCGCAATCCGATGCGCAGCGAGCGCATCGGCTCGCTGGCGCGCTTCGTCGAGTCGCTGCATGCTTCCGTCGCCTTCACCGCGTCGACGCAGTGGTTCGAGCGCACGCTCGACGACTCGGCGAACAAGCGCCTCGCCGTCGCGCAGGCCTTCCTCGCCGCCGACGCGATGCTGATCATCGCCGAGAACGTGTCGTCGAACCTCGTGGTCTATCCGAAGGTGATCGAGCGACGCCTGCGCGAGGAGCTTCCTTTCATGCTCACCGAGAACATCATGATGGACGCGGTGAAGCGCGGCGGCAACCGCCAGGACCTGCACGAGCGCATCCGCGTGCACTCGGTGGAGGCGGCGCGGCAGGTGAAGGAGCACGGCAAGGCCAACGACCTGCTGGAGCGCATCGCGGGCGACAAGGACTTCGACACCACGGTGGAGAAGCTCACCGCCATGCTCGATCCGGCGCTCTACACGGGCCGCTCGAAGGAGCAGACCGAGGAGTTCCTCGCCGAGCAGGTCAAGCCCGCGCTGGCGAAATGGAACGACTGGAAGGATTTGAAGGGCGAGGACCTGCGGGTCTGATCCTTCGTTCGTCGGGCTGCAAACAAAAAGGGAAGCGCGATGTGCGCTTCCCTTTTTTTCGACCCGAAAAATTCTCAGTACTTCTTGCCTTCCTTCTTCGCCTTCTTGTCGAGACGCTTCTCGGCCAGCGACTTCGTGGCGGTTTTCTTCGTGTCTTTCTTGGCGTCTTGGCTCTTGCCCATGATCCACTCCGGGTTTCGATCCTGTCCCTGCGCGGAAGGGCCGCGCGCCCGTTTCCTCGCACCGTAATCTAAGAAACTGCCCCCCGAAAATTCCTCCCCCGCACGAGCCCGACGCACCGGGCCGACCCGCAACGGCATTCGAAGGGGTGCGACAGCTCGTCTTCGTGCGCATTGTAGTCGAAGGTGATTTCCGTCCCGGGAGCGATGGCCCGGACGGCGAACAGGTCGCGATCGCGGGCCGGATCCCCGTTTCCGAAGGCGGCATTCGGTTCGCAGGCGTGATTGAGGAACCGCAGGGGGTTTTCTTCCGCGGGCTCCACGTGCCGTTCGTGGCCGAACTGGAGGCTCATCCTCGTCCGCTCCGCGGTGTCGATACCCTCGAAGCGGGCGATGAAGTCGCCCGGGGCGAAGGCCCGCACGGCGAAGACGCCCCGGGCGCCCGCAATGGAACCCGCCAGCGGAAGGGCCCGGACCGATTCCACCCCCCTCACTTTTTCAGCCCTTCCTCCAGCTTTTTGTCCACCGAAAGACAGGCGTCGCAGTCCTCCTGGGTGAAGTCCACGATCAGACGGATGACGGGGGTGCGCACCTCGCGCACCGAGCGCTTGAGGCGGCTCGCCTCGAGTTCGCGCTCGCGCCGCCACTCCCACTCGGTCATGCGGCGCGGCTCGCCCGTCCACGGGCTGCGCGGGAACAGGTCGGGATCGCGCACGTATTCGCTCACGGCGTCGTTGCGAGATGCGGCGATGCGGAAGTAGGGCATCCCGTTCGCCTTGCCGATCTCGGCCGCGCGGCGGATGGCGAGGTTCTTGGCCGCCGCCTCGTCCATGCCCGAGGCGGCGTGATACACGACCTCGTAG
>DATAHJ010000280.1:0-4532 GCA_036263275.1 Fibrobacteria bacterium
GGCGTGGCGCGCGGCGTTGTCGACGAAGGCGTTTCCGGCTCTCGGCCCCTTGCTGCTCAGCCTGAAGGGAAAGCCTCTGGGTCGACGCACCATCCAGAAATCGGTGGAAGCGGCCCTGCGCGCGCAGGGCCGCAAGGGCAAGGCCTCGCCGCACGTGCTGCGCCATTCCTTCGCCACGCACCTTCTCGACAACGGGGCCGATTTGTTGGCGGTGAAGGAAATGCTGGGCCACGCGTCGCTGTCGACGACGCAGAAATACACGCACGTGTCGGTGAAGCGGTTGAAGGAAGTGATGACCGCGAAGCATCCCAGGGGATGATCGGGACGGCGGATCGGGCGCATCACGCCCGAACGTAAGGGCGAGCCATGGCTCGCCCTTACCGCAAAACCGCCCTGAGTTCCTGTAGGAAAAACCGGTTTTGCGCCGCCGTCCCGATCGTCACGCGGCACCAGTCGGGCAGCCCGAAGCTCTTCAGCGCGCGGATGATCATCCCGCGCTTGAGCAAGTCCTCGCACAGTTCCACCGCGGGGCGCGGCACATGGAAGCAGATGAAGTTCGCCTCGGTCGGCAGGTAGAACAGGCCGAGCTTGCTGAGGCCCGCCTCGATCTGTTTACGCCCCGCCACGTTGGTCGAAAGCGATTTCCGGATGAACGCCTTGTCGCCCAGCGCGGCGATTCCCGCCGCCTGCGCGAGCGCGTTGATGTTGAACGGCGTCTTCACGCGCAGCGTCTCGCGCAACAGTCCCGCATCACCCAAGCCGTAACCCAGCCGCAGCGCGGCGAGCCCGTGAATTTTGCTGAAGGTGCGCACCACGATCAGGTTGGGGAAGCGGCGCAGCAGTTCCCGGCAGCGGGGAAAGTCCTTCGCGTTCGCATAGTCGCCGTACGCCTCGTCGACCACGACGAGGCAGCCGCGCGGCGCCTTCTTCAGCAGGCGCTCCAGTTCGGCGTGCGAGAAGTAATTGCCCGTAGGGTTGTTCGGATTGCAGAGGAAGAGGATCTTGGGCTTCTTCGCAAGCGTCGCTTCGAAGGCCTTGAGGTCGTAGCGCAACGCCTTGAGCGGGACCTTCACGACTTCCGCATCGGCGACGCGCCCGGAGAACTCGTATTCCGAGAACGTGTTCTCGGAGACGACCACGCGCTCGCCCGGCTTCACGAAGGCGAGCGCGATCATCAGCAGCACTTCGTCGGAGCCGTTGCCGACGATCACATTGTCCGGCGCCACGCCGTTCTTCCTCGCAAGCTCGGCGCGCAGCGCGCGGCTCGCGCCGTCGGGGTAGAGCGGGGCCTTGGGCAGCGCGGCCGCGATGGCCTTCAGGGCCTTCGGTCCCGTCCCCAGCGGGTTTTCGTTGGAGCCCAGCTTGACGATGCGCTTCGGGTTGTATTGCGCCTTCGTCTCCTCGATGGAGCGGCCGGGCACGTAAGGTTTCAGGGCCTGGATGGGGCCGCGCGCGAGCCGCAGGATCTCGGCGGGAGTGTAGGCGGACAAGACTTGAGCCTTTTTGTCACGGGAAGTGGGCATGAGGGAAAATTACCTCTTCGAGGTCGTTTTCTACGCCGTTGTCGGTTGTCGGAGAGAGTCGGGGCGGCCGGGTGGCCGCCGGGATTGAACGCGAAACTCGCCTTGAATCCGAAGGCCTTTTTCGTCTTCGACAACTGACAACCGAGAACCGACAACCTCCTCGTCCCCCGTGACCGCCGTCACGCCCCGGAAATCCGGCCATTGCGGAGCGTCCCCCCCCTTTTTACCTTGCGGTTCCTTAGGAGAATCACGTGCCCAAGTTCATCGTCACCCTGCCCGACGGCAAAACCCTCGAAGCCGAAGCCGGCGCCTCCATCGGCGACGTCGTCAAGTCCATCGGCATGGGCCTGTTCCGCGACTCACTGGCAGCCCACTGGAACGGCGCCGAGGTCGACCTCTCCTTCAAGCCGCAAGGCGACGGAGCGCTCAAGGTCATCACCTCCAAGAGCCCCGAGGCGGTCGATATCATCCGCCATTCGACGGCCCACCTCATGGCGCATGCGGTGACGGAACTGTTCCCGGGCACGCAGCTCACCATCGGCCCCGTGATCGAGAACGGCTTCTACTACGACTTCGACTCGAAGCACGCGTTCACGCCCGAGGACTTCGCGGCCATCGAGAAGAGGATGTCGGAGCTCGCGGCGCAGGACATTCCCGTGGTGCGCTCCGAGATGTCGCGCCTCGACGCCATCAAGTACTTCCAGGACCCCGCGCATCTCGAGCCTTACAAAGTCGAGCTGATGGAAGGCTGGGACAGCGACTCTGTCAGCTTCTACACGCAGGGTTCCTTCTCGGACCTGTGCCGCGGGCCGCACGCGCCTTCCACGGGCAAGCTCAAGCATTTCAAGCTCCTCTCCGTCGCGGGCGCCTACTGGCGCGGCGACGTGAAGCGCCCCATGCTGCAGCGCGTGTACGCCACGGCCTTCCGCACCAAGGAAGACCTCGAGGCGCACCTGTTCCAGCTCGAGGAGGCCAAGCGCCGCGACCATCGCCGCCTGGGCCGCGAGCTCGATTACTTCCACATGGACGAGAATTCGCCGGGCATGATCTTCTGGCACGCCCGCGGCTGGAAGCTCTATTCCAACCTCGTCGATTACCTGCGCCGCAAGCTGGATCGCAACGGCTACCGCGAGGTGCGCACGCCCGAGGTGGTGGACATCGGCCTGTACACCAAGTCGGGCCACGTCACGAATTATTCCGCGAACATGTTCCTGACCGAAAGCGAGAACCGCAAGTACGTCATCAAGCCGATGAACTGCCCCTGCCACGTCGAGATCTTCAAGCAGGGCCTCAAGAGCTTCCGCGACCTGCCGCTGCGCGTCGCCGAGTTCGGCAAGTGCCATCGCAACGAGCTGGCCGGCACCATGCACGGCATCATGCGCGTGCGCGGCTTCACGCAGGACGACGCGCACATCTTCTGCACCGAGGACCAGGTGGCCGACGAGGTCGCCGCCTTCTGCGGGATGCTGTGGGACGTGTACGCGGACTTCGGCTTCACTGACATCATCGTGAAGTTGGCGGACCGCCCGCCGCAGCGCGTGGGCTCCGACGAGGCATGGGACAAGGCCGAGACGGCGCTGCACGAGGCCTGCAAGAAGGCCGGCATCGCCTACGAGATGAACCCCGGCGACGGCGCCTTCTACGGCCCCAAGCTCGAGTTCACCCTTCGGGACAGCCTGGGTCGCCATTGGCAGTGCGGCACCATCCAGGTCGATTACAACCTCCCCAATCTGCTCGGCGCCGAATACGTGGGGTCCGATTCCGGCCGGCACGCCCCCGTCATGCTCCACCGGGCCATTTTCGGGTCGCTGGAGCGCTTCATCGGCATCCTGATCGAGCACTTCGCGGGCGACCTGCCCTTCTGGATCAACCCCCAGCAGGTGCGAATTCTGCCCGTTTCGGAGAAATTCCTCGATGCCTGCCGGAATATCGAGGTTCAGGTGCGGGAAGCCGGGTTCTCCGTGGAGACCGACATCCGCAACGAGAAAATCGGATTCAAGATCCGCGAGGGCGAGAAGGACAAGGTGCCTTATCTCTTCATCGTGGGCGAAAAAGAGGTGGAAGCGGGGACGGTTTCCGTGCGGCAGCGCAAGGTCGGAGACCTCGGAAGCTTCGCTTTGGACGACATTTTGAAAAAGTTTAAATTTGAGGCTTCGCGCCGGGGCCGGGGGGAATCCTCCGCAACTCCCGTCGAGGAAGTCGCCCGGGACTGATCCAGAGGATCAGGCTCCCACGAAAGGATTCGATTGCAAAGACCGAGACGCTCATTTTTTGTTCCTCCCAAGGAAACGATCCGCATCAACGAGTACATCCGGGTCCCCGAGATCCGCGTGGTGGATGCCGACGGCACGGCCCTCGGCATCATCCCGGTTCAGCAGGCCCTTGAGAAGGCCCGCGAGCGGGGTCTGGATCTGGTGGAAGTGTCTCCCACCGCCGCTCCTCCGGTCTGCCGAATCATGGATTTCGGGAAGTACAAGTTCGAAATCCAGAAGAAAAACAAGATTTCGAAGTCCAAGCAGCACGTCATCAAGATCAAAGAGATCAAGTTCCATCCCAAAACCGGGGAAAATGACTACAATTACCGCCTCGTCCAGGCCAAGGAGTTCCTCGAAAAGGGCTACAAGGTCAAGGCGACCGTGGTGTTTCGTGGCCGTGAAATGGCCCACATCGAGTACGGATCCCGCTGGCTCAAGAAGATGGGCGCGGATCTGGAAGGCGTGGGAGCCGCGGAAGCGAACTCCATCCAGGAAGGGCGCAACGTCACCATGATCTTCGCCCCGGTGAAGGTCGCGGTGAAGCCCAAGAAACCGGCTGCCCCGGCGACGGCGGCGGCCCAGCCCTCCGGCGCCCCGGCTCCGGCGGCAAGCTGAAGTCGAACTAGAGAATAGAGAACGAGGAAGACGACATGCCCAAGATGAAGACCCACAGCGGTTCCAAGAAGCGCTTCAAGGTGACCGCC
Organism: Fibrobacteria bacterium; assembly: GCA_036263275.1. Lineage (GTDB taxonomy): Bacteria > Fibrobacterota > Fibrobacteria > UBA11236 > UBA11236 > UBA11236. The sequence goes on from DATAHJ010000280.1 coordinate 4,483, forward strand.
AACGGCAAGGTCAAGTACAAGGCCTCGGGCAAGAACCACATCAACGCCAA
>DATAHJ010000281.1:0-20225 GCA_036263275.1 Fibrobacteria bacterium
CGATGTTGGTCGTCATGCTGGCATCGGCCGTTCCCTCGCATGCCATCGGCGGGATAGGCTTCCATCTCGCCCCCGCCTTCGGCCCGGAAGTGCGCAAGGCGGGCGGCCCCATCATGCCGGACGGTTCCTCCAACCAGGACCGCATCCTGCTGATGACGAGCGGCGTCTCGGGATTGCAGGGCGTCGGCGTGAAGGTGTGGCTCGATTTCATTCCGCTGGTCGACGTCGAGGCGACGACGAACGTGCAGTTCGGCTATTACGACATGGCCTTCGCGGTGGACACGTCGTTCCTCGGCACGGGCTCCTACGACACCACGAGCGTCGAGCCCGACTTCAACATTCCCTTCACGCGGAACAAGCCCTTCTACGGACGCGTGAGCGGCGACCTCGCGGCGCTCTATCCCTTCTTCAAGATTCCCCTGCTCAAGGTGTACGCGGGCGGGGGCCTTTCGTACATCGCCGCGACCCCGGTTCTCAACAACTCCTTCGCCAAGGCCGCGCTCACCAAGGCGGAAGACGAGGGCTCGTTCGACGCGGAATCTGCCGACGCGGATGACATCGCCCGCGTGCTGCGCAATGCCCTGAAGGACGAGGGCATGGCGACGGGCATCGGATTCTTCGTGCAGGCGGGCGCGCGGGTCAAGCCGCCGATCATTCCGCTGGCCATTTACGCCAACGCGAAATACGGCTTCGGCGGCCCGTCCGTCAAAGGCGTCAGCGGCGGGCCGGGACTCACGCTGGAACTGGGCGGCGGCATAGCGCTCTAACGGCAGGACCCTGAAGTTACGGCAGGTACGGCCGCACGCGGATGCGCGTCGCGCCGTAATCGGTGCCGACCCACAGGTAACCGTCGCGCACCATGACCGAAAGCACCTTGGTGCCCGGGATTCCGTCGGCAAGGTTGAAGTCGGTCCACAGGCGGTTCTTCAGGTTGTAGGCGCGCACGCCGGCCGGGTGCGCCGCATAGAGGATGTCGCCGTCGAGGGCGAGACGAAGGACGCCGTCCTGCGTGAACAGCGTGCGCGTCTCGCGACGGCGCGGCTTGGTGTAGACGCGATCCTCGCCCGCCCAGTACAGGGTGCTGTCGTGGAAGGCCACCGCCGCGATGCGCACGCCGCTGCCCTCGGGGACGTCGTCGAGGGTCACGTCGTCGAAGCTGCGCCAGCCGTTGGGCCGCAGCACGAGGAGGCCCAGGTCGGTCGCGGCCCAAAGGTCACCGCCGTTCTCGCAGAAGTCGTTGACGGCGGGCGTCGCGCTGATCGGCAGCGGATTGCCGCGGAATTGCAGCGCGGGATCGTCGAGCGAGGCGATGCCGCGCTCGGTTCCGGCGTACAGCTTGTCCTCGTGCACCTGCAGGCGGATCACGCGCAGGTCGGCGGAGCCGAGCATGCGCCGGTAGAGCTGGAACTTGCGGGAGGAAGCGGCGGGATCGTAGCGCACCACGCCTTGGCCGGTGGCGAACCACACGAAGCCCTTCCACGTGACGATGTCGTTCACCGAGCCGTTGGGGAAGGCGTAGTCCTGCTGCGCTGGCAGCACGCGCCAGCCCGTGAGATCGATGTTGGCGCCCACCACCGAACCCGCGGTGGGGGATGAGCCGAACCACACCATCTTGCCGTCCGAGTGGATCGCCGTGACGGCCGAATCATATAAGCCGAACCACGCGGAGGCCAGCTCCTTGCGCCGCAGCGAACCAAGGAAGGGGCCGTGGCCGGCGGTCATCACCCACAGGTTGTCGTAGTCGAAGACGCGGGAGAGGGTGACGTCCGCGCGGCGGTTGTAGCGGTCGCGCACGCCGTCGCCCAGCCAGAAGAAATCGGCACCGAGGGACAGGCCGTTCAGGTCGGAAGGAGTCGTTCCGGTGGACTGCTTCTGGAAGGTTTGCGACGAGACGTTCACGCGGCGGAAGGCCGGATTGTATTCCAGCACCGTCCCGTCGCCCGTCTGCATCAGTAGGCGGTTCTGCGACGGATTGTAGGCGATGTCCTTGACGCCGCGGCCACCCGCGATGTTGTCCTGCCACTGGCGGCGGCGATAGTCGTACATCAGCACGCCGCCCTCGGTCAGCACGAAGGCCGTCTTGTCGTCCGACTCCACGGCGACGGGATTGCGGTTCCGCGAGATGAACAGCATGTCCTGCGCCTGGAGGTTGGCGGCGAACGCCGTCCCCAAGGGAAGGGCGGCAAGCAAGACAAGAAAGGAACGCATGGGCGATAAAGTCGAAAAAGCGGGGCGCGCAAGCAACCGAAGATTCGCCCGCTATCCCGCGATCAGCAGCTCCACCTGCTCCCACAGCGCGTCGAGCCCGCTGCGAGCCTGCGCGCTGACCGGCAGGGGCGGCTCGGGCAGCCCGTGCTCGCGGGCGACATCGGCCAATGCGGTTCGCAGGGCGTTTTTCCCCAGCTTGTCGGCCTTCGAGGCCAGCACGAGGACGGGTCGCTCGCTCTCCATCATCCATTCCAACGCGCCCCGGTCGACCGGGCTGTCCGGCACGCGGGGATCGACGATGTACAGGATGCCACGCAATTGCGGAGCATCCTTGACGTAGTTGTGGAGCAGGACTTCCATCTTGAAGCGCGTGGCCGGATCGACCTTCGCGTATCCGAAACCGGGAAGGTCGACGAGATAAAACGCGTTGTTGATGCGGTAGAAGTTCAGCAGTTGGGTCTTGCCCGGCTGCTGGCTGGAGCGCGCGAGCGACTTCGTCCCGCACAGGGCGTTGATCAGCGACGACTTGCCCGCATTGGAGCGGCCCGCGAGCGCGATCTGGGGGAGGCCGTCCTTGGGAAAGCCCGGAAAATCCGCGGCGGTGGCGACAAGTTCGGCGGCAAAGACTTTCATCACGTTCCCAACGCGACACGGCCATCAAGCGCGCGCTTCATCGTGAGCTCGTCCACGAACTCCAAGTCGCTGCCCGCGGGCAGGCCGCGGGCGAGGCGCGACACGCGGGGACCCTTGGCATCCTTGCCTTGCAGGCGCTGCAGGATATAGGCCGAAGTGGCCTCGCCGTCGGCGTGCGTGCCGAGGGCCAAGATGACTTCCTCCACCCCGCCGTCGACACAGCGGGCGAAGAGGGCGTCGAGGTTGAGGTCGGCCGGGCCGACCCCGTCGATGGGAGAAAGCGTCCCCCCCAGCACGTGGTAAACTCCCCGATAGCTGGCCAGCTTCTCAAAGGCGGAAACGTCGGCAGGGCGTTCCACGACGCACACCAGCGAGGCCTCGCGACGGGGGTTGAGGCAGACCGCGCAGCGCTCCTCCTCGGCATGGTTGCCGCAGACGGCGCAGGGCCTGACCCCGCGCCGGGCCTCGACCAAGGCGCGGCCGAGCGCCTCCACCTCCTCCAGGGGGGCGGAAAGCACGTGGTAGGCCAGACGTTGGGCCGACTTGCGCCCGATGGAGGGGAGTCCGGCCAGCCGGTCCACCAGATTTTCGAGCAGCGAGGAGCGGGCCGGGGAAAGCATGGCGCCAAGATAAAATCTTTGGTAGTTTGCCCCGGCGATTTCCGACCCACGGCCCATCCGACAAACCCGCTTCCGGCACCATGAAAGACGCTTTTCCGGTATCCTGTCTCGCGGCGCTTCTGATGCTCACGGCACTCGCGCCCCTCGCTGCCGCGGACACGGCCGAGGCGAGCCCCGAGCTGCGCCTGACCGCGAGCGGCGCCTTCGAGGGGACAAGCCCCCGCGCGGGCGACACCGTGCGATACCGGGTGCGCGTCGAGTGGGAGGATGTGCCGGCCGCGGTGATGCTGCTCCCGATGGCGCGGCTTGAAACGCCGGGATTCCTGCCCGCGGGCGGATCCGTCTTCCACAGCAAGACCGTCTCCGGGGGGAAATCCCGGAACGTGACGGAATACGATTACGCGCTGGTCGCCCGCGAGCCGGGCACCGCCCGCGTGGCGTCCTTCGCGCTCCGCTATCGCAACGGCCTCACGGGCAGGGATGAATCGGTAAACGTGCCCGGCGCCTCGCTCGAGATCGCTCCGGCCCGCGTCTCCCTGATGCGCGGGCCCTTCGCGTGGATACTCGCGGCACTGGTCCTCGCGGTCGCCGCATGGATTGGCTTCCGGATCTTCCGCGCGCGCAAACAGGCCCGGCGCGACGCGCCTCCGCCCGAATCGCCGATCGACGCCGAGATCGCCGCGCTGCGCGCGCGCTGCGAGGTCGCCGACAGCCGCGAATGGACGGCCGATGCCGAGCGCCTGTGCACGCGCTTCCTCTGCGATCGCCTCGGGATCTCGCGCCCGGAGAACGTCCGCTTCGAGGCCGCGCTCGACCAATACCTCGCGCGCGGCCGGGGCGTCGACCCCGCCGCCGAATCCGCCTGGGCTTCTTTGCGTGAACTCTTCCATGAGGCCCGCTACGCGGGCGCGCGGCGCGAGCCGTACGTCCTGCTCGAGGCTTGCCGCCACCTGAAAACCTGCCTGCACCCCAACGAAGGGACCCCCCATGTCCAACCAATCTCCGCCTGACCTGCAGAGCCTCGCCGAGGACGTGCGCCGGGAAGGCGCTTTCCTGCGCGGCATCCTGGATGAAATGGGCCGCACGGTCGTGGGCCAGCGGCACATGCTCGAAAGCCTCGTGATCGGCATGCTGGCCGACGGCCACGTGCTGCTCGAAGGCGTGCCCGGACTCGCCAAGACCACCGCGGTCAAGGCGCTCGCCGGGGCGATCTCCGGCCACTTCAGCCGCGTGCAGTTCACGCCCGACCTGCTCCCCGCCGACCTTGTGGGCACCATGATCTTCAATCCCAAGAGCGGCGACTTCAACGTGCGGCGAGGGCCCATCTTCGCCAACATCGTGTTGGCCGACGAAATCAACCGCGCGCCATCCAAGGTGCAGTCTGCGCTGCTGGAAGCCATGCAGGAAAAGCATGTCACCATCGGCGACACCACCTACGAGTTGCCCCATCTCTTCCTCGTGCTGGCCACCCAGAACCCGCTGGAGCAGGAGGGCACCTATCCCCTGCCCGAAGCGCAGATCGATCGCTTCATGCTCAAGGTGGTGATGGGATATCCCACGGCGGAGGAGGAGAAGGCCATCGTCAACCGCGTCTCGGGACCGGGCCTCGGCGATCCGAGGCACGTGGCGACGGAGGAGGACATCCTCCGCTGCCGCAAGCTGGCGTCCTCGGTCTACATGGATGACAAGATCCTCGACTACATCGTGAGCCTCGTGGCCGCGACGCGCGACCCGGCAGCGGCCGGGCTCGGCGACCTGGCGCCGCTCATCGAGTACGGCGCCTCGCCGCGCACGAGCATCAGCCTGGCGCGCGCCTCCAAGGCGCATGCCCTTTTGCGGGGCCGAGCCTACGTGACCCCCGAGGACGTGAAGGCGATCGGCATGGACGTGATGCGGCACCGCGTGCTGCTCACCTACGAGGCCGAGGCCGAGGACGTGCGCGCCGAGAACGTCGTGCAGCGCGTGTTCGACAAGGTGGAGGTTCCGTAAAACAAATGCGAAAAGAGAAAAGCGAAATGCGAAAACCTCCCTTGGGCCCTCCGCTCCCCGGAACGCATACCGTCTTTTTGCTTTCGTTTTCTCTTTTCGCCTTTCTCTTTTCGCATTCTCCATGATCCCTTCCGAAATTCTCCGCAAGGTCCGGCAGATCGAGATTCGCGCGCGCGGCACGGTGGATTCCGTGCTGTCGGGCGCGTATTCGTCGTCGTTCCGGGGAAGGGGCATGGAGTTCGCGGAGGTGCGCGAGTACGTGCCCGGCGACGAGATCCGCACCATCGACTGGAACGTCACCGCGCGCCAGGGCCACCCGTTCGTCAAGACCTACACCGAGGAGCGCGAGCTCACGGTGCTGCTCGTCGTGGACGCGTCCGGCTCGGGGGAGTTCGGCAGCCGCCGCGAGATGAAGGGCGAACTGATGGCGACGCTGAGCGCCTTGCTCGCCTTCTCCGCGGTCCGCAACAACGACCGCGTCGGCCTGTTGATCTTCACCTCCGAGGTGGAGCGGTTCATCCCGCCGCGCAAGGGGCGCAAGCACGTGCTGCGCGTCATCCGCGAGCTTCTCTACCACAAGCCGCGCCGCCGGGGCACCGACCTCGCGGGCGCCATCGCGCGCGCCGACCGGCTGCTGAGCCGCCGGGCCGTGGTCTTCCTGGTGTCCGACTTCGATGCGCCCGACTTCGAGCGCCCCCTTCGCATGCTGCGCCGGCGTCATGACGCCGTGGCGATCCGCGTCTCCGATCCGCGCGAGCGGACGCTGCCCGACGCGGGGTTCGTGGAGCTCGAGGACGCCGAGACCGGCGAGCCGGTGCTGCTCGACACGGGCAGCCGCGCGCTGCGCGAAGCCTACGCGGCCCGCGCCCGCGCCGGCGACGAAAGGCTGCGCAGCCTGTTCCGGCGCACCGCCACCGATTCCGTCGACATCGTCGCGGCCCGCGACTACGACGAGACGGTGCGCCCGCTCATCCGTTACTTCCGCCAGAGGGCGAAGAAGAATGGGTAGGCGGCCTTTCACTTGGAAAACAATGCTCGGGCTGCTCGGCGCGGCGACCGCGCTCGTCCATGCCGCGCCGGGGGACGTCGACCTTTCCGCCCGCGTCGAGCCCTCCCAAATTCTCGTCGGCGAACCGATCCGCTACCTGATCACCGTCACGCGGCCCGCGCGCATGCGCGCGGAATTGCCCGCCGTGCGCGGCAACACCGGGCGCCTCGACGTGGAAGGCTATCGCGTCAGCACCGACACCGCGCCCGACGGCCGCGTGCGGGAAACGCACACGCTTTCGCTCACGGCCTGGATGGCGGGGGACGACACGTTGCCCTCGCAGCGCGTCGAGGTTCGATCCGAAGGCGACACCAACGCCACCGTGTTCTATACGCCGCCCACGGCCATCACCGTGCGCGCGACCGCTCCCCAAGACCCGAAGGCCGCGATCGCCGACATCCGCGATCGTGAGCGCCTGCCCAAGCCCTTCCCTTGGGGCTTGCCCCTGCTGGCCGCGGCCATGGCCGCGCTGTGGTATGCGATCCGCCGCTACCGGCGCCGCCCCAAGCCCGCCCCCGCGCCCTTGCCTGCGCCGACTATCGCACCGGAGGAAAAGACGCTGGCGCGCCTGCGCGAATTGGAGCAAGCCGCGCTGCCTCCGCGCGAATTCGCCTTCGCGTTGTCCGAGATCCTGCGCGCCTGGCTCTCGGATCGCTTCGCGGTGGATGCGCTCGAAGCCACGACCGAAGAGCTGCGGGAGCGCGTGAAGCCTCTCCGTCTTTCCTCGGAACATGATGTTTGGCTGCGAGAGTTCTGCGAGTCCCTCGACCGTGTGAAGTTCGCCGACGCGACCTTCGCCGCCGGCGAAGGCGTCCGTCGCATCAACGAAACGCGCGAATTCGTGCACGAAACCGCGGCGACTCTTGAACCAGCGAAGAATGAACACGAAGTGAACACGAACGAAGGAGGGCCCGCATGACTTGGCCCCCTTTCCTTCCCCACTTCCATAACCCATGGGTGCTGGCGTTGCTCGCGCTGGTGCCGCTGCTGGCGTGGCATGGGCTCCGCCGCGAGGACAAGCGTCGCGCCGCCATTCGCTTTCCCGGCGCGGAAGGCTTGCGGGACCTGAAGGGCGGCTGGGCGCAGCGGTTGCGCCGCTTGCCCATGATCCTTCGCCTTGCCGCGCTGACGCTGATGATCATCGCCTTGGCGCGGCCCCAATCGGGCGAAAGCTTCGAGGAGGTCGAGTCGCTGGGCCTCGACATCGCGCTTGTGCTCGACGTGTCGACTTCGATGAAGTCGATGGACTTCCGCCCGAACCGGCTCGAGGCCGCCAAGCGCGTGATGGAAGCCTTCATTCGCGCCCGCCCACACGACCGCATCTCGCTGGTGGTGTTCGCGGGACGCAGCTACACGCAATGCCCGCCCACGCTCGACCACGACGTGCTCGCGGGCCTGTTGCGGCAGGTCGACTTCGGGCGCGTGGAGGACGGCACCGCCGTGGGCACGGGCATCCTTAACGCGGCCAACCGCCTTCGCGGCACGGGGTCCAAGGGCAAGGTGATGATCCTCCTGACCGACGGCGTGAACAATGCGGGAGAGGTCACGCCCTCCACCGCGGCGCGCGCGGCGAAGGCCCTCGGCATCCGCATCTACACCGTGGGCGTGGGCCGCGAGGGCGACAATCCCGTCGAGATCGACGATCCGGTGTACGGGCCGCGCGTCGTGTTGGCCCGCACCGAAATCGACGAGGCGGGCCTGCGTGAAATCGCCGCGCTCACGGGAGGCCGCTACTACCGGGCGCAGGATTCGAAAACGCTCGAGTCGATCTACCGCGACATCGACAGGCTGGAGAAGGTGGAGATCAAGGCCTCGCGCTACACCCGCTATCGCGAGCTGTTCGCCCCCTTGGCGATCACCGCGCTCGTGCTGCTGCTCGCGGAGATCCTGCTGGGACGCACCCGCTTCCGGAGGGCGCCATGACCGGCTTCGGCGACGCGCGCCTCCTTTGGCTGCTGGGGTTGGCTCCCCTGCTGGCCTTGTTCCTCGCCTGGGCGCGCTGGCGCGCGACGGCACGGCTGCGGCGCTTCGCCGATCCCGAACTGCTGCCCCGCCTCACCGCGGGGGTGAGTCCCGCGCGGCGCCTGTTGAAAGCCGCGCTGCTCCTCCTCGGAGTTTTCTTCCTCGCGCTCGCGATCGCGCGGCCGCTGTGGGGATCGCGCATGGAGCTGGTGCAGCGCAAGGGCGTGGACGTGGTGGTGGCCGTGGACGTCTCGCTTTCGATGCTCGCGGAGGACATCCGGCCCAACCGCCTCGCGCGCAGCAAGCAGGAGATCCAGCGCTTCGCGGAGAAGCTCGAGGGCGACCGCATCGGGCTCGTCGCCTTCGCGGGCGACGCCTTCCTGCAATGCCCGCTCACCTCGGACTACGGCGCTTTCCGCGTGTTCCTGGACGTGCTCGAGCCGGGCCTCGTGGATGCTCCCGGAACGGACCTGGGCCGCGCGCTGGAGGAGGCGCTGAAGGCCTTCCCGCCCGGCGAGGGAAGGCATCGCGCCATCGTGCTGCTGACCGACGGCGAGGACCACGGCGGCCATGCCATGGAAGTCGCCGAGGAAGCGCGCAAGCGAGGGGTGGTCGTTCACGTCGTGGGCATCGGATCGCCCGGTGGAGTTCCCATTCCGATCGGCGGCGGGTCGGGCGGATCGGGAAATCGCGTTTACAAGCGCGACGCCCAAGGACAGGTCGTGTCGACGCGGCTCGATACCGAGCTTCTCGCCAACATCGCGCGCACCACCGGCGGCGAGCTGCACCTCGCGCAGCCGGGCCGCTTCGAGCTGCTCGATGTGCTGAAGAAGATCAACGCGATGGAAAAGCGCAGCTTCGACGCGGAGCAGGTGGCGCGGCTCGAGGAACGGTTCCAGTTTCCGCTCGCCGCGGCGATCGTATTGCTGACGCTGGAATTCCTGGTCTCGGACCGCCGTCGGCGGCGCGACGCGTGGCGCGGGAGGTTCTCGTGAACTTCTCCACGCTCACCAGGAAGTCGTTTCAGGCCATCGCGCTCGCCGCGATGCTGCTCGCCTTCCCCGCCGGCTCCAACGCGGCCGCCGTGAACCCGCCCGGGACGTTCACGAAAATATTGCGCGTGTTCGGATTGCAAAGCCCGCCGGGCTCGCGCGGCGACAAGGCCTATCGCAAGGGAAACTACGAGGAGGCTGTGCGGCAGTACGGCCGCGCCACGGAAGAAACGGATTCCGTTCCGCCCCTGCTCGACCGCAACCTGGGCAACGCGCTCTATCGCCAGAAGCGCTATGCCGAGGCCGCCGACTACTACGGGCGCGCCCTGAAGAAGTCGGGCGCGGATTCCGCCTTGGCGGCCTCGGCTCACTACAACCTCGGCAACGCGCTCTACCGCAAGGCCGAAGGTGCCGATTCCACGCAAGCCCAGTCGGCCATGGCCGACCTGCGCGAAGCTTTGGCGCACTATAAGAAAGCCTTGCGGCTCGGCCGCGCCAAGGGCGACAAGGCGCTGGAGCAGGACGCGCGCCGCAACCTCGAGATCACGGACGCGCGATTGCGCAAGCTGCTGGACGACCAGAAAAAGAATCCGCCGCCGCAAAAGCCCGGCGACCCCCCGCCTCCGCCGGAGCCGAGCGCCCGCGCCAAGGAGGCGCTGGCGCGCGCCCTGCAGCTCGCGCAGGAGCGCCGCTACGACGAGGCCGCGGCCGTTCTTGACGATATCCTGAAAACCGACAAGTCGGCCAGTTCCTTCTCTTCGCATCGCAAGCGGCTCGACGACGTGATGAAGATCCTCCGTGGGGAAACGCCCTCCGATCCGACGCCGCGCGACCCGCGCATCGCCCCTTGGAATCCCGGTCCGCCGGGAGGAAGGGGGACGCCGTGAAGCGCGTCACGATGAGGCTCCTTGCCGCCCTGCTCTCGGCCGCGCTGCCGGTCTTCGCGAAGTCCGCGGAGGATTATTTCCACGGCGCGGCGTATCGTTACGTCGAGGGCAAGATCCAGGAGGCCGCGGCCGAGGCCGACGAAGGATTGCGCGCCTATCCCGACGATGCAAAGTTGCGCTCGCTGGCGGGACAGCTGCACAAGATGCAGGACAAGCAGAAGGGCGACTCCGGGAACGACAAGAACAAGGATTCGAAGGACGGCAAGGATCCTGACAAGAAGAAAAACGACCCCGACAAACCGAAGGACGGCAAGAACGGAAGCGACCCGAACAAGTCGGGACAAGGAAAACCGAACGATCCGAATAACCCGAAGGAGCCCCCTCCCGGTTCCGGACAAAATCCGGACCGTCCCCAGGACGGGCAGGATCGCCCCCAACAAGGGAAGATGACCGAGAAGGAGGCGGAGCGCTTGTTAAATTCGTTTGCCGACGACGAGAAGAAGGAACAGGCGGAGCGCCGCCGCGTCGTCCGCCCCCGCGCGGGAACCGAACAGGATTGGTGATGCGTCGACTTTCGAACCCGCCCTCCTCACTGCCTGTCACCGCACTGGCCATCCTCGTGGCGCTTTGCTTCGTGGCCGCGCCCCGCGCCGCCGTGCTGTCGGCGGAAGCCAGCCTCGGCTCCACGCGCGTGGTCACCGGCGAGGCCTTCCAGCTCACCGTGCGCGTGGTCGCCGACAAGCGCGAGAACCTGCCCTGGCCTACAGTAGAAGGGCTGGAGCCCTTCACGGTCTCCAAGACGACGGGCACGTCCTCCAGCTCGCAGACGACCATCATCAACGGCACCGTGAGCCGCAGCGAAAGCTACGTCACGGATTTCATCTACCTGCTCACCGCCCGCGAGGCGGGCTCCTACACCGTGGGCCCGATCCGCTACGCGTACAAGGACTTCGAACGCGACCTGGGCCGCGCCTCGGTGACGGTGACCAAGGCCGAGGCCGGCATCTCCACGCGCGCTTCCATGAGCAAGCAGCGCGCCTATGCGGGCGAGCAGGTGTTCTATAACCTGCATATCACCTCGAGCGATGCCGTGCAGTCCATCAACCTGCCCAAGGACTTCCAAAAGCGCGTGGGGGACAAGTTCTTCTTCCAGATGCTCGACTCCGCGATCGAGCGCCGCACGGCGACGGTGGATGGGCGCGAAGTGCCCGTCTACGACGTGCGCATCGCGCTGTTCCCCCTCATCGCCGGGCCCGCCGTGCTGGAGGGAATCCCGATCGAATACCGCCGCATCCGTCCGGGCGCACAGGAATCGCAGTCGATGTTCGACGCCTTCTTCGGGAACGGCGCGCCTCTGATCACGCAGACGGCCATTGCCGCGCCGCTGCGTCTGCAGGTGACGCCGCTGCCTGCGGGCGCGCCTTCCGATTTCACGGGATCCGTCGGGCAATATTCGCTGAAGGCTTCGCTCGACAAGTCCTCGACGGCCGCCGGCGAGCCGATCACCCTGACGGTCACCATTCGCGGCAACGGCCAGCCCAAGTCCATCACCCGGCCCGTGCTCCCCGACCTGCCGGGCTTCGAAGTCTACGATCCCGAGGAATCGGGGACGAGCGCTCCGGAAGGCTCGACGCTCTGGACCACGCGCACCTTCAAGTACGTCCTGATTCCTTCGCGTGAGGGCAACACGACCGTGGGCGCCGTGTCCTTTCCTTACTTCGATCCCGCGCGCGGCGCTTACGTCCGCGCGGAATCGCAGCCCCTGGCCGTGCATGTGACACCGGGCAAGCCCGGCGCGACGCCGTCTCCCTACCTGGGCGGCCGCGCGATCGCCGATCTCGGCGGCGACATCCGTCACATCAAGGCGGGCGGCATGGGGAAGGAAGGACGGCTGCGCGACGACGCGGACCTCCCCTATCGTCATGCGACCTTCTTCTTCCTCGCGCTGCTCGCTCCCGTGGCTTTCTTCGCCGCGCTGTTCCAGCGCCGGCGCGCCGACCGCCTGCGGACGGACGTGGCGTGGTCGCGGCGCACCCGCGCGAGCGGCGCGCTGAGGCGCCGCCTCAAGGACGCGCGCCAGGCGATGGAAAGCGGCCGCTCCCGCGAGTTCTACCGCGCGCTTTCCGAGGCCGTGATGGCGTTCCCCAGCGACAAGCTCAATCGCGAGTTCCGCGGCCTCACCTTCTCCGACGCGGCGGCGGCCTTGGCCGCGAAGGGCGCGGCGCCGGAATCCGTCGAGGCCTACGACACGCTGCTGCAGCGCTGCGACCTCGTGCAGTTCGCCGGCCTGAGCCCGACGGCGGAAGAAATGAGCCGGGACCTCGGGAGCGCGGAAGCGCTGCTGGAGCGGCTCGACAAGGAGTTGGCATGACCTTCCGCCTTTCCTTCCGCGCGTCTTGCGCCGCGCTTCTCCTGATGGTCGCGGGCGCCGCGCCGGCCTTGGCGCGCCCAAACCTTGACGCCGCCACTGCCGCCTTCCGCGAGGGGAACGCGGCCTACGAGCGCGGCGACTTCGCCGCCGCTTCCGCCGCCTACGCGCGCGCCGAATCGCTGGGAGCCGCCGACGCGCGGCTCGACTACAACCGCGGCAACGCGCTCTTCCGGCAGAACCGGCTCGGCGAGGCGATCCTGTTCTACGAGCGGGCGCGCAAGCTGGACGCGACCGACCCCGACGTGCTGCACAACCTCGCCTTCGCGCGCTCGCGCACCCTCGACAAGGTGCCCGAGGCCCCCTCCGACCCGATCACGCGCGCGCTCTGGAGCATTCACTCGGCCTATTCCCCGCGGGCGGGCGCCTGGTTCGCGCTGGCATTGTGGGCGCTGGGATTTGCCGCGCTGGCGTGGGCGCTGTTCGCCTCGGGTCCGGCGCGCCTCGCGCTCCGCATCGCGGGCGGGGCCGTTTTCGCCCTGCTTCTCCTGTCCTCGCCCTCGATCGCCTACAAGCTCTACCGTCACGAAACCGTCGCCCGCGCCGTGGTGCTGAATCCTGTCGCCGAACTGCGCAGCGGGCCGGGCGACGGCTACGAACTTCTTTTCCAGGCCCATGAGGGCACGACGTTCACCATCGTGGACCGCCACGGATCCTGGCTCTCGGTGAAACTGCCGGACGGCCGTGGGGGTTACGTCCATAAAAGTGCAGTGGGGGAAGTATGAATTTCATTCGTATCGGCGCGATCCTCGGTTTCCTCGGCGTGGCCCTCGGAGCGTTCGGCGCGCACGCCCTGCGCGAGAAGCTCTCCCCCGCCCTGCTGCAGACCTGGCACACCGCCGTGCTCTATCACATGCTGCACGCGGTGGCGCTGTTCTCCTTGGGCCTTTACGCGCGCGCCTCCGGCGCAGACGTGCGCGCCGGAGGCGCCTTGCTGTTCGCGGGCGTCCTTGTCTTCTCCGGAAGCCTCTACGCGCTCGCGCTGACGGGCATCAAGCCCTTGGGCGCCATCACGCCGCTCGGAGGACTGCTGTTGCTCGCCGGCTGGGCTTGGCTGGCCGTCGCACGAACCTGAATGCGCGCTTGATGCGCATCTGACCGTAGTATCGAAGCCGGGCCCAAGGTGGCGGAACCCCCGCGAGCCCTGCATCCCGGCCTCAAGGTGCTGTTTCTCTCGGGCTGTACCGACGATGCCATCGTGCACCATGGGCTGCGCGACGGCGAGATCGCCTTCCTGCAGAAGCCCTTCACGATGGAGGCGCTGTCGCGGAAGGTGCGGTAAACGCTCGGACGCTCATGACGCGCCTTGGCGCGCGTCAGTAGTTCTTGCTGCGGAAATAGCGGATCACCAGCGACTGCCCCTCGGGAAGCCCGAAGGAGAAGTTCTCGATCAGGTCGGCGCCGGTGGAGTACACCCACGGATGCCAGGGGTTGTCGCCGTTCTTCGTGAAGTACAGGTCGTCCGCGAGGAACACCGCGACGTGGCGCATCTGGTTGTCGGGAGTGAGGAACAGGGCGATGTCGCCGTAGCGCGGATCGGAAAGAACGGGGACATAATCGTTCGCCAGCACCTTGATCATGTAGTTCTGGTCGGAGAACTCGGCCACCGGCTCGTCGCGGAAGAAGTTGAGCGCCGTCCACGAGCAGTTCTTGATCACCTCCGGGCCCTTGAGGTAGTTGTGCGGCACGGGATAGCTGTGCAGCAGCGAGGCGGGCAGGGGCGGCAGGAGTTCCAGGATATTGATGGAGCCGCCGTCGGGCCGCATGCGCAGCGACTCGAGGATCGCCTCGACGTCGGTGCTCCACAGTCCGCGGCCCCAATAACTCCCCAGCGCCTGCACGTCCGAATTCGGATGCACCTTGAGGCGCACCAGCATGCTCGGCTGCTGCGACAGCGCCTTCATCACGCCCACCTTCTCGTCCTCCGAGTCGGTCGACTTGAGCACGCACGACATCGCGTACGTGATCAGGAACTTGCCGTACCTCGCGCTCACGTCCTCGAGCTTTTCGCGCGTCGCGCGCGACACGTTGAACTTCCCGAACATGTCCAGGTAGGACTCCCGGAAGTCCCACTTGAGCGGATTGTTCTCGGGATAACGCGCCAGGATCTGATAAATGCCCAGCCGGGCCGAGGGCTCCAGGTCGCCGACGGCGTCGCAATCGGGCGCCAGTTTCACGCCCTGCGGGTGGATCGAAAGCACGGACGGCGACGTGAATTTCGCGTACGCCTTTCCGGAAATTCCCAGCTGCGTGAAGGCGCTCACCAGGTCCTCCCGGGTCATTCCGGGGAAGTACCACTCCAGCTTCTCGTCCTCCACGCCCTGCACGCGCAGCAGGCGGCGCGGCGCGGCGATGGTGATCGGCAGGTAGGCGACGTCGCCCCACGGCCCGGGTCGCAGCTTGATCCGGCCCGACACGGCCTCCGAGGCTCCCGATGCGATGGTGGTGGCGCGACCGAGGAAGTATCCCACGCCCAGCAAGGCGATGCCCAGCAGCGCCCACTTCCACCATGGGGAAGACGAAGCCGCCTTCAGGCCGGGAAGGCTGGGAAAGCGACTGGAACGCGGGGAGGCGGGGCGGGAATCGTCATTCGACATGAGATAAAATCCTTGCCCGGCCAAAAAGTACCGGACATGCCAAAATAGCAATCAAAAATGAAGCAAATCAGGGGCGGGAAGGGCCCTCGCCCTAGCACTGTTCGGGGTACGCTGCGGTCAGCGCGTCGGCGAAACCCGCAAGGAAGAGGCGGCGGCCCATTCTTCCTTGAGGCTGTTGCGCCAGTTCCAAGCGGCGATGAGGCCGATGGGGCCGAAGAACAGGGACATGTAAAAGCCCTCCCACTTGCGGCCATACGGCGCGAGCAGGATCATCGAGGTCACGGGAAAAATGTGCCACAGGATGCCGAGAATCATCAAGAGCATGGGGAACCTCCGGGGGTTCGTCGGCGGTCGGACTTTCGGCTGTCGGCGATGACATGAATATACCCCCAAACCCCCCTCGCGGGCCAATAAAAAAAGCGCCCCCGGTTGAAACCGGGAGCGCCTTTGCGTTTACGGGAAACGGCTTACTTCGCCGCGAGGAACTCGGCGGTGATCGCGTCGCCGATCTCCGACGTGGTGGCGCTGCCGCCCATGTCGCGGGTCTTGACCTTGCCGGCCGCGAGCACGGCCTTCACGGCCTTTTGCACGTGGGCCGCGGCATCAGTCTCGCCGATGTGGTCGAGCATCATGCGCGCGGTCTCGATGGCGGCCACCGGGTTGATGACATTCTTGCCCTCGTACTTCGGCGCCGAGCCATGGATGGGCTCGAACATCGACGGGTAGACGCGCTCGGGGTTGATGTTGCCGCCGGCCGCGAAGCCCATGCCGCCCTGCAGCATCGCGCCCAGGTCGGTGATGATGTCGCCGAACAGGTTCGAGGCCACGATAACGTCGAAGAAGTTCGGATTCTTCACGAACCACATGCAGATGGCGTCCACCAAGGCGTGGTCGCGCTTGATGTCCGGATAGTCGGCCGCCACCTCGGCGTACACCGAATCCCAGAACACCATCGAATAGTTGAGGGCGTTGGCCTTGGAGCAATTGGTGACCTGGCCGGGATACTTGCCGCTGGCCTTGCGCTTGGTCGCCAGTTCAAAGGCGTAGCGCATCACACGGTCGCAACCCTTGTGGGTGAAGATCGCGTTCTGGATGGCGAAGGCGTCCTTCGTGCCCTTCTTGAAGAAGCCGCCCATCGAGGAGTATTCGCCCTCGGTGTTCTCGCGCACCACGATGAAGTCCACCGACTCGGGGGTGGCGGTGCTGATCGGCGAATGCACGCCCGGGTAGAGGTTGATGGGGCGCAGGTTGACGTACTGGTCGAAGCCCTTGCGGATGCCGAGCAGGAGGCCGAGGGAGATGTGATCGGGAACCTTGTTGGCGTCGCCGATGCAACCGAGGAAGATCGCGTCGGAGCCCTTGAGGGTCTCCAGCATGTTGGCGGGATTCATCTCGCCGTGCTTCAGGTAGTAGTCGCAACCCCAGTCGTAGTTCTCGTAGCTGACCTTGAAGCCGAACTTCTTGGCGGCCGCGTCGAAAACCTTGAGGGCCTCGCGGGCGACCTCTTTGCCTACGCCGTCGCCGGGAATGTTCGCGATGTCATAGTGCTTCATGGGATTTTTTCTCCTGAATGAGCTGGTTGGGTCGCAATATTTAGCAATTCGCCGGAATCGGCGGAATCCTACAGGCCCGGAATCGGCCAAAATTTGCGCGAAATCCCCGAAAAATACGGGCAATGACAAATGGGCGTTATTTGATCGAGAGCCCTGCCAACCCCTCCAAGGCCGCGAGGACCTTGGCATGGGAGGCGCCCACCTCGTCGTCGGTGAGGGCCCTTTCGGGGTGCCGATACGAGAAGGTGTAGTGGAGGGCCTTGTTGCCCTCCGGAATCCCTTGTCCGCGATAGACGCTGTTGAGGCGCGCGCCGCAGAGGTGGGGAACATCCTGCGGCACGGCGGCCAGCACCTCGGCATGCCGAAGCGGCTCGGGCACAAGGGCGTTCACGTCGCGGGTCGAACCCGGATGCGTCTCGTAGGCCTGGAACTTGAGGGGATGCCGGGGCACGTCGAGCAGGGCCTCCAGCGAAATCTCCGCGACGACGACAGGCAGCTTGAGGCCATAGGCGGCCTGCGCCGCGGGATGCAGGGCGCCCAGCGCGCCGACAACGACGCCCGAGACGGGATCGCGCAGCGTCGCGGACTCGACGGGATGCAGGCAGCCGAGCGTCGAGCCGGCTTCCCAGCGAATGTCGACGCGCAGGCGTTCAAGGAGCGACTCGACCACGCCCTTGAGGCGGGCGAAATCGACGGGCTGCTTGCGACCGCCCCACGAAGAATCCTTCCACTCGCCCATCAGCGCGATGCCCAGTACCGGCTCCTCGCGCACGCCGGTGTCGCGCTCACCGTCCTTGGGACGCGCGAAGAACGCGCGACCCAATTCGAACAAGCGCACGTCGGGCTCCTGCGTGTTCTGGTTCCGCTCCAGCGACTGCAGCAGCGCGGGCAGGGGCGTGGTGGGCAAAATCTCCCACTCTTCCGAAAGGGGGTTGCGCAGCGGGACAACCGAATTTCGGGCATCCTCCGCGGACAAGCCGAGCCCCGCGAGCGCGCGGCGCGACATGAAGCGCAGCGAGAGCGCTTCGGAAAGGCCGAGGTCGCGCAGGCCGTGGCGAATCGCGCGCGCCTGTTCTTCGCCCAGAGGCAGGGCCACGGGGCGGAGCGGAAAGGCCGGCAGCACGGCCGGGATCACGTTGTAGTCGACGCGCCGCGCGACTTCCTCGATGAGGTCCGCCTCGCGCTCGATGTCGACGCGGAATCCGGGGATCGCAAAGCGCACGGCGGTGCCTTGGGCATTTCGATCGACCGCCTTGATGCCGAGCGGCGCGAGCAAAGCCGTCGCGGATTCCGCGTCCACCGGAATCCCGAGCACGCGCGCGGCGCGCTCCGGACGCAGCGAAACCTCACGCGGGCCCGTCGGATGCGAAGGCACCGCGAAGTCGAGGCGGCCTTTCGACACGGCGCCGCCGCAGGTTTCGGCGACGAGCGCGGCGAGATAGTCCGAGACGTGAGCCGTGGCGAGCGGATCGACGCCGCGCTCGAAGCGCTGCGACGAGTCGCTGGAGAGGCCGTGGCGGCGCGACTGCGCGCGCACCGCGCGCGGCTCGAACCAGGCCACTTCGAGGAGCACATCGCGCGTCGCCTCGGTGACGCCGCTGTCTTCCCCGCCCATGACGCCCGCGAGCACCTGCGGCCGCGATGCATCGGCGATCACGAGATCCCGCGCGTCGAGCTTGCGTTCCGCACCGTCCAGGGTCTTCAGCGCCTCCCCCGCGGAGGCACGACGGACTACGAGAGAAGCCCCCCCGCTCGCCGCCCCCTTGAGTTTCGCGAGGTCGAACGCATGCGAAGGCTGCCCCCATTCCATGAGGACAAAGTTCGTGACGTCCACGACGTTATTGATGCTTTTCTTCCCCACCGAGGCCAACGCGCGGGTCAGCCACTCGGGACTCGGGCCCACCCTCACGCCGGTGACGACGCGGCCCGTGTAGCGCGGGCATCCATCCGCATCCTCGACCTTCAGCGAGGCGAGCGATGCGACATCGGGCCCGGTTTCCCTGAGCGGTGCTTCCGGCAGGCGGAGCGGCACGCCGAAGCGCGCCGCCAGCTCGCGCGCCACGCCCACGTGCCCGAGCGCGTCGGGACGGTTGGGGGTGACGCTGATCTCGAAGGTGGTGTCGCACAGGCCGGGAATGTCCTGCAACGTCGTGCCGGGCACGGAGTCGGCCGGCAACACGAGGATGCCATCGTGCGATTCACCGAGGCCCAGCTCATCCTCGGCGCAGATCATGCCGAAGGATTCCTGCCCGCGCAGCTTGGCTTTCTTGATCCTGAAGTCGCCCGGCAGCACCGCGCCGACGCGGGCGAAGAGCACCTTCTGGCCCGCGGCCACGTTGGGCGCGCCGCACACGACCGGCACCGTCTCGGCGCCGTCGAACACGGTGCAGACCGAAAGCTTGTCCGCCTCGGGATGCTTGGCGCAGGTCTTCACCTCGCCCACGACAACGCCTGTCACTCCCGCGCCGCGCGCGACGAGGCTCTCGACCTCGAAGCCCACCGCGGTGAGCGCGGTGGAGATTTCCGACGGGTCGGTGGGGAGATCGGCGTAGCGGCGAAGCCAGGAGAGACTGACGAGCATGAAGGTGTCCTAGAACTGCCGGAGGAAGCCCATCTCGTTCCGCGTGAGCAGGCCGATGTTGGGAATGCCGTACTTGAGCAGGGCGATGCGGTCGATGCCGAAGCCGAAGGCGAAGCCCGTCCAGCGCTCCGGATCCCAGCCCACTTTCTCGAAGACGGCCGGGTCGACGCTGCCGCAGCCGCCCACCTCGATCCAGCCCGTCTGCTTGCACAGGCGGCAGCCGGAGCCGCCGCACAGGGAGCACGAGACGTCGACCTCGGCGGAGGGCTCGGTGAAGGGGAAGTAGCTCGGGCGCACGCGAATGCGCGTGCCCTTGCCGAACACGTGCTCGGCCCACAGGAGCATGACGCCCTTGAGGTGCGCGAAAGAAACGTTCTCGTCGACCACCAGGCACTCGACCTGCTGGAACATGGGCGCGTGCGAGGCGTCGTTGTCGACGCGATAGACGCAGCCCGGGGCCAGGATGCGGACGGGGCCGGGCCCGCGGCCCAGCATGTAGTGCGCCTGCGTGTTGGAGGTGTGCGTGCGGAGCACCACGCCTTCGTCCACGTAGAAGGTATCGTGCATGTCGCGCGCGGGGTGCTCCGGCGGGATGTTGAGCGCCTCGAAGTTGTACCACTCGTGGTCGACCTCGCGCGCCTCGGCGAGCTCAAAGCCCATGCCGCGGAAGAAGTCGATCGTGTCTTCGCGAACGAGCGTGAGCGGGTGCAGGTGACCCATGCCCGGC
>DATAHJ010000282.1:0-19694 GCA_036263275.1 Fibrobacteria bacterium
CGGGATTCGCGCGGTTGAAGAAGGCGCGCGAGCCCTCCGCGCGTTCAGCCAGTGTCTTGTGCAGGAGCCGCTCGTCGCGGGCGCGCCAGCGCGCGTTCGCGGCGGCGTCGAGCGCGCCGAGGACGATCTCCAGCTTCCGCGAGGATCCCGGCGCGGAGACCGGAAGGCGGTAGAACACCTTCTGCCCTTCCTTGCGCGCGGCCACAAGGTCCTGATCCTTGAGCAGCGCGAGCTGCGACGACAGCGTGCTTTGCCCGGTACCGAGAATTTTCTGGATCTCCCCCACCGCCAGCTCGTGGCCGCGCAACAGCGACAACACGCGAAGCCGCGTCTCGTCGCCGAGCAACTTGTAGACCGCGGTGAGCGCGTCGATGTCGAGGCCGGGAGAGGACATGCGCGATAATATATCAATATATCGCGATATATGGATTTACTTATTCCAGGATTTTTGCCGAAATTGAGGGGATTTCAGGGGGTATCCTTCGAAATCCACGATTCGTTTGCGGTTTCTGTCGGGGTGGAAACTTCACCCGGGGTCCGGGTAGAATGGTAATACCCGAAGGCGGGCGGAGGAGAGGGGATGCGGGGTCCGTTTCGATACCAGGCCGCTGGGGGCGACTGCTTCCCAACCACGATGGTCAACGCCTTGGCGGCGCTGTATCCCTTTCCGCGCCTGCCCTCGCTCGTCATCCAGCGGGTCTATCAATATGCGCTGGACGACGTGTCGCTCTCCTGCGGCACCACCGACGACGCGGGGCGCTTCCTGTGCGGCTGGCTGAACGCCTTCCGCAAGGGCGGCATCCGGGTGAAGGCCGAATTCCTCGAGGGGAAGGACGTCTCGCTGAGGCCGCGCGGACATGTCGCGCGCCACCTCGGGCACGGCGGCGTGGCCTCGGTCGACGTGCAAAGTCCCGGAGGCGCGCGGCACTCCTTGCTGCTCTTGCGGCTCGACGCGAAGTGGGCCTGGTTCTGGGATCCGCGCTACCGAGTCCGCGCGGTGCGAGCCGCGCCGCACGTGGAAGTGCTCCATCCGGCGAAGCCCGAGGAACCGAACCGCCGCATACTCAGGACTTGGCTCGAAGGCGCGCGCTCGCGCCCTTTCGCCCTCGGGCCGCTGAAGACGCGCTGCGCCATCCTGCTGTCTCGCTGAAGAACCGTTTCAAAATCGTCCACCCCGCCAACCCAGCGCCCCCGAAGAAAGCCGAACATTCCGGGTGAATGCGACAGAAAACTCTCATTTTCGCATTTTTAGGCCATTTCTACTGCTTGCTTAAATATCCGTTTCAACGGATAATTGGCACACGCTTCGCTTCTCCCTCTTTTACCTTCTACCACGACAACGAAAGAGATTCCCATGAGCACGCAGGTCGCGACCAAGAAAGTTTCCGGCATCCTCCGCAACAACCAGATGCACTGGGTGGGCGACGGGTTTCCCGTCCGCACGCTGTTCGCTTACAACGCGCAGGGCAACGGCATCAGCCCGTTCCTCATGCTCGACTACGGCAAGGGAGAATTCCCCCCCACTCAAGAGCGCAAGGGCGTGGGCGAACATCCCCATCGCGGTTTTGAAACCGTCACCATCGTGTACGAAGGATCGGTGGAACACCGCGACTCGGGCGGCGGCGGCGGCGCGATCGGCCGCGGCGACGTGCAGTGGATGACCGCGGCGTCGGGCGTGGTGCATGAGGAATTCCACGGCCAGGAGTTCGCGCGTGAAGGCGGCGCGTTCGAGATGGCGCAGCTGTGGGTGAACCTGCCGGCGAAGTCCAAGATGACCAAGCCGCGTTATCAGGAAATCCTCGATGCGCAGATTCCGGTCGTGACGCTTCCGAACGATGCGGGCACGGCGCGCGTGATCGCGGGCGAATACGCCGGCAAGAAAGGCCCGGCGCTGACCTTCTCGCGGTTGAACGTGTGGGACGTGCGTCTGAAGGCGGGCGCTTCGGCGGAGTTCTCCGTGGAGGATGGCGATACGGTGATCCTGCCGGTGTTCGGCGGTTCGGTTCGCGTGAACGGCACGGAGGCCGTGAAGGACGCGGAGGCGGCGCTCTTCGACCAGGCCGGTTCCTCGTTCATGGTGGAGAACACGGGCGCCACGGAGGCGAAGATCCTGTTTCTCTCGGGCGCTCCGCTGAACGAACCCATCGCGGGATACGGTCCGTTCGTGATGAACACGCAGGAGGAGATCTTCCAGGCGGTGCGTGATTACCAGAGCGGGAAGATGGGGCGGCTGAATTAGGTTTTCGGGCATGCGGCCGGAAAGATGCCCTCTCGTTCTCCTGATACTTTTCTCCGCGACGGGAGCGGTTTATTCCGCGACCTTGAATCATGCAGCAATTCTTAAAGCTCCGGGTGCCCAGATCGCGCTGAACTATCAGCATGAAACCTTCGAAAAGGCTGCCAGAAACACGCTTAGCAGGGCGGGGACTCTGGGGTACGACGTCGGACTTGCCCTCGGGCCGTTCCGGATGGGCTTCGGCGCAGACATTGGATTCGCGCACCCGAACGGGCACATCCTCCAAGACACAGTCGCCATCGAAAATCGGAACGTCTCGCATGGAGACGCCTATCTTAGCGCGGGCATCATCGTACCCCTGTGGGCGACTTACCTAGAACCCTATGTGAACTGGGGTTATTCCGGCTTTGACCTCGTGGCCGATCCGGGGCCGCCGCAACGGGATTTCGATTTGGGAGACGGCGGTTATATGGAATACGGCCTCAAGACCGCCATACCCATTCACCATGACGATGCAGGCATAATTGGAGTCGGGCTGGGCCTTGGGAAACGTCGCTATTCCAACGGCGGCACGCGGCACTATGACGGCGATTCGAATATTTTCCAATTGGGTTTTGTAGCGACGGGCTGGCTTATCCACGGAAAATGACAATCCTGTCGCAGCCCCTACCCTTATCACGGGAAGGATGCCATGTGCCGCAACATCAAAACCCTGTTCAACTTCGAGCCGCCGGCCACCGACGCGGAAGTGAAGGACGCCGCGCTGCAATTCGTGCGCAAACTGAGCGGCTTCACCGCGCCGTCGAAGGCGAATGAAGCCGCCTTCAATCGAGCCGTGGAGGATGTAACCGCCTCCGCGCGCACGCTGATCGACTCGCTGACGACTTACTCGATCCCGCGTAACCGCGAGGTCGAGACTGCGAAGGCGCGCGAGCGCAATGCGCAACGCTTTGGGAAGGCTTAGAGAAACTGGATTCCCGCCTACGCGGGAATGACGGAAAGGGCCGTCCGGGCCTTCACCGAATCTCGCGCCGCCGTGCGGCGAACGCCCGATTTCCTCAACGCTCGCCCCTTGTAACGCTGGCAGGGAATTTGCCTCCCTGCAAGTCATGCATCCGCGAAAATCCCGATCGAAACACGGTTTGCCATGACGTACGTAATTACGTACGCTTCGCTCATGGACTCCCTGACCGCCAGCGCCGCACGAGCCTCCCTTTACCAGCTTCTCGACCAGGCGGCCGAGACGCATGAGCCGGTACAGATCCTGGGCAAGCGCCACAACGCGGTGCTGGTTTCCGCCGAAGACTGGAGCGCCATCCAGGAGACGCTTTACCTGCTCTCGATTCCCGGCATGCGCGAATCCATTCAGAAGGGGATCAAG
The DNA here is from genome assembly GCA_036263275.1 of Fibrobacteria bacterium. Lineage (GTDB taxonomy): Bacteria > Fibrobacterota > Fibrobacteria > UBA11236 > UBA11236 > UBA11236. The sequence goes on from DATAHJ010000282.1 coordinate 3,618, forward strand.
ACCCCGCTTGCCAAGACGTCCAAGAAGCTGAAATGGTGACGTGTGGCCTGGCAGCTTCACTTCACCCGCCAGTCCCAGAAGGACGCCCGAAAACTCGCCACGGCGGGCCTCAAGCCTAAGGCGGAAGCCCTCCTCAAGATCCTGGAAGCGAATCCCTTCCGGAATCCTCCGCCTTACGAAAAGTTGGTCGGGGATCTCACCGGCGCCTACTCGCGCCGCATCAATATCCAGCACCGCCTGGTGTATCAGGTTCTGGCGGAAGAGAGGGCCGTGAAGGTCTTGCGGCTGTGGACGCATTACGAATAGTCCATCGAGTTTGCGTCAGACCGCGCCGTCCTCGTCCTCACCGAATCTCGCCGCGCCGCGCGGCGCATGTCCAGTTTCCGCAATATGAGCGCTTCATGATGTTGGCAGGGAATTTGCCATGTCATGCCGTTTCCACGCCCAACCCGGAAACCGCATGGACCCCAGCGAAGCCCCCCACGATGTTCCCTCCCCCGAAAATTCCGATGACGCCGTCCAGCGCTTGCTGAACGACGCCAAGCGCGCGGAGATCGAGGAGCGCTACGGCGCGAAGTTCTTCAGCCCCAAGCATTCGCGCATCCCGCCCGAGATCGAGGGCGAATGGCTCGCGCATGTCGAGGAGATGGAGCGCCGGATGGAAAACGCCGAGCAGGTGCCGTTGCGGCAATTCGTCGAGCTGCCTTTCGCGCGCGCCCTGGCCGATCTGCCTGCGGAGGCGGTGGAGGAAGAGCTGGAGACCCTGCTGGACCACTTCGCCAAGCGGGAGGTGTACGTCGACTTTCCCGACGAGGTGGAGGCGCCGGAGGCCTACCGCTTTATCGTCGAAGAGTTGCTCGACGAGCCGGTGCTGGACTTTCGCATGCCCGGCACGCGCATGCACTTCGTCTACGGGGACCGCGCGTGAGCGGCGCAGTCGCCATCACGGCCCCGCAGGCCGATTTGACCGGCGCGACGGATCCCATTATCTTACCTTCATCTTACTTCGAAGGGCTCGACGAGCCCGATTCGCTCGAGGCAGAGGAGGCGGACATGGAAACCACGCGGCTTTCGACCAAGGGACAGGTCATCATCCCCAAGGATATCCGGGAGGCCACCCAATGGACACCGGGACAGGAACTGGAAGTTCGTCTTACGAAGGAGGGAGTTCTCCTGAAGACACCTTCTCCCTTTCCGGAAACGCGCATCGAAGATGTGGCAGGCTCCCTCTGGCGACCGGGAATGAAAATGAAGACGGAGAAGGAAATCAAGGAAGGACTTCGAAAAAGCATGCGGGAGGCTTGGCTTGGTCGCTCTTGACACCAACGTAATCGTGCGTATCCTGATACGCGATGACGAGGCCCAGTATGCGAAGGCGCGCACCCTGCTGGAAGCCGGGCGCGTCTTCGTGCCGGAAAGTGTTGTCCTGGAAACCGAATGGGTGCTGCGGGACTTCTACCGGTTCAGTCCAAGCGAAGTACGGACGGCATTCCGGAACTTCTTCGGGCTCAAGAACGTGAACCTGACGGACCCGCTGAAGATCGCGCGCGTTCTCGATTGGCATGAGGCGGGCATGGGCTTCACCGACGCCTTTCACCTTGAAAGCAGCCGCCATATTGGAAGCTTGAAGACCTTTGACAAGGACTTCGTGAAGCGCTCGAAGGAAATTTCGTTCTGCAAGGTGATGAATCCCTGACGCGCCGCCAGGGGAAGAGGATTTCCTAGCTTCCCTCCGCATGATGCCCAAGGCCGAAAGCGTCGACGCCTACCTCGCCGCGCAGCCCGCCAAGGCGCGCGCGGCACTGACGAAGATTCGCGCGCTGGTGCGCAAGGCCGCACCGGACGGCGAGGAGCTCATCAGCTACGGCATCCCCGCGATCAAGGTGAACGGGCGACTCCTCGTGTACTTCGCGGGCTTCAAGGCGCACGTCGGGATGTTCCCGCCCGTGCGGGACGCGGCCCTGCTGAGGGAGTTGAAGGGCTTCGCCGGCCCCAAGGGCAACCTGCGGTTTCCGCTTTCGGAGCCGATGCCCTACCCGCTGATCCGCAAGGTCGTGCAATTCCAACTGGATCGTTTCAGCGCGCCGAAAGTCCCGGCCGCGGGAAAGGGCAAGGCCGCACGGAAAAAGGCGATGAAAAAGGCGACGAAAAAAACATCCCGTTGATTATGATTTATCCCGCTTCAATCCTACCCCCCTCGGAGAAGCCATGAAAACATTCCTGAAAATCCTCGGCGCCCTCTTTCTCCTTCTCATTCTCCTGGTCCTCGGCTTTTACGGCTGGGCTTCGTATTCCACCCGGCGCATCCTTTCCGAGACCCACGTGGCGCATAACGTGGACTTCCCCATCCCTTTCCCGCTCTCCGACTCCGACAAGGCGGCGCGCGGGCTCGAGGGCGCGGCGGCCGACAGCGTGGCCTTGGTCGAGGCCGTGGAACGCGGGCGCCATCTCGTGACGGCGCGCTATGTATGCGGCGAGTGCCACAATCCGGCCTTCGGCGGAGGCGTCATGGTCGACGCGTTCCCGATCGGCACGCTGCTAGGCCCCAACATCACGCTGGGCAAGGGCAGCCGCACGCTGAACTACACCGCCAAGGACTGGGACCACATCGTCCGCCACGGCATCCTGCCTGACGGCCGGGCCGCCATCATGCCGTCGGAAGATTTCAAGAGCATGTCCGACCAGGAGCTCTCGGACATCATCGCCTATATCCGCTCGGCACCGCCCGCGGACAATACGGTGCCCAAATCGAAGCTGGGACCTTTGGGAAAAATCCTCGTGGCGACCGGACAGATCCGGACCTCCGTCTCGATCATCGGCGATCATCAGTCGCCCCACATGAAATACCCGCCCATGGCGGCGCCCACTGTCGAGTTCGGCAAGCATCTCGCGGCCATCTGCAGCGGATGCCACGGCGCCGACTTCCGGGGCGGCCCGATCCCGGGCGGCGACCCGGCATGGCCCCCCTCGCGCAATCTCACGCCGCACGCCACGGGCCTCGCCGCGTGGACGTATGACGACTTCGTGAAGGCGCTGACCACCGGCACCCGCCGTGACGGCACGCCGCTCCGGGCGCCGATGACGCTGATGACCAAGTACGCCGACAACATGACCCCGGTGGAGTTCCAGGCGCTCTGGGCCTACCTGCGCTCGTTGCCGCCGGTCGACCACGCGATCCCCTGAGGATCGCGCGCCGAAGCACACCCTCTCTACCCCGATAGTCCCCCAAGGAATCTCATGAAGTGGAAACCCGGCAAACGCACGTTCTGGATCGTCGTCCTCATCCTGGCCGGCATCCAGGTCATCCCGGTCGCGCGCACCAACCCGCCGGTCGAGGAGGAGGTGCCCGCCCCGTCCGAAGTGCGCGCGGTGCTGAAGCGCGCCTGCTACGACTGCCACTCCAATGAAAGCAAGTGGCCTTGGTACTCGCACGTCGCGCCGGTCTCGTGGCTGATCGCGCGCGACGTCCATGAGGGGCGCGAGGAAATGAACTTCTCGGCGTGGAACCGACTGTCGCCCGGGAAGCAGAAGAAGCGGTTCCGTCAAAGCTGGGATCTCGTCCAAAAGGGCGAGATGCCGCTGTGGTTCTACGTGCCGCTGCACCCGGAGGCGAAGCTTTCGGAGACCGACAGACTCCTGCTGAAAAAATGGGCGCTGTCGATGGCCGTGCAGTCCGACGCCATCCAGACGATCCAATAGAAGCGGAACGCGACGGGAATCCGGAACTTTCGATGGCCCGCCCTCCCCCCGTCCCTCTCGTCCTTCTGCCCGGCCTCCTCAACGATGCGCGGCTGTGGGCCGCGCAGGCGGCGGCGCTCTCCGATATCGCCGATGTCGCGCCCGCCTCCGTGGGCGATCTCACGGCCCATGATACGATGGGCGGCCTCGCCGCCTCCGTGCTGGAGCGCGCGCCCGCGCGCTTCGCGCTCGCGGGCCTTTCAATGGGCGGTTATGTCGCGCTCGAGATCCTGCGACGCGCGCCGGAACGCGTGACGGCGCTCGCGCTCGTGGATACGCAGGCGCGGCCGGACACTCCGCAGGCCACCGAAGGCCGCCGCGCGCTGATGGCGCGCTCCGAAACCGACTTCGAGGGCGTGATCGAAACGCTGCGCGGCCGCCTGATGCTGCCGGGGCACGCCGTCGATCCCGCGATCGGCGGACTCTTCGTCGCGATGGCGCGCGATACGGGCGCTGCGGCCTTCCGCCGCCAGCAAGCGGCGATCATGGGCCGCATGGACAGCCGCCCGTTCCTGCCGCGCATCGCGTGCCCGACGCTCGTGCTGTGCGGGCGACAGGATACCACGACACCGCTGGAGCTGCACGAGGAGATGGCGGCGGCGATTCCCGGCGCGCGGCTGGTGGTGGCGGAAGATTGCGGGCACCTGTCGGCGATCGAGAGCCCCGGGGCCGTCTCCGCCGCATTGCGTGCCTGGCTCGAAGCCGCCGGCTAAAGCCCCGTTAGTGCCCTGATGACGCCGACGGCGCCGAGCCCTCGCGGGCCGCGGCGCGCGCCTCCATGCGCGCGACCGCGTGGTCCGCCATGCTGGCTGCCAGCTCATGCTCGCCGAGGAACACGCCGCCCACGCGCGCCTTGAGGAGGAAGTCGGAATCCTCCTGGGTGTGCGTGCGGGCGATCACCTCGATGCCGGGATTCAGGGTTTGCGCGATCTCCACGGCCTGGCGCACCTGGATCATGTCGGGAACTGCGAGGAGCAGGGTGCCCGCGCGCGCCACGTGCGCCTGCACGAGCACGGCGGGATCGGAGGCGACGCCCGCCACCGCCTTCACGCCCCGGGCGCGCAGCCGTTCCACCGCCTCGCGATTCTGCTCCACCACCACCACCGCCACGCCCTTCTCCGTCAGCAGGTCGAAGAGTCGCCGGCCCACGCGCCCGAAGCCCACCAGCACGGCGTGGCCGGTCACATGTCCCGACTCCACCGTGTCGGGGAGGCGCGAGAGCGGGTCGTTGGCGCGGCCGACGAAGCGGGCCAGCCGCGAGCGGGACCGGATCCACGCGTTCGCGGGCTCGATGGCGTTGAACACCAGCGGATTGAGCGCGATGGAAATGATCGAGCCCGCGAGGATCAGGCTCTGCGCCTCGGGAGGAAGGAGCCCCAGCGAGGCGCCGAGGCTCGCGAGGATAAACGAAAACTCGCCGATTTGCGCAAGGCTCGCCGAGACGGTGAGCGCGGTATTGAGCGGATAGCGGAACAGCGCGACGATCACGAAGGCCGCGAGCGACTTGCCCAATACGATGATGCCGACCACGACCAGCACCTTGAGGGGGTCGCGCACCAGCACGGTGGGATCGAAGAGCATGCCGACCGAGACGAAGAACAGCACGGCGAAGGCGTCGCGCAGCGGCAGCGATTCCTCCGCCGCGCGATAGCTGAGGTCGGAGCCGCGCAGCACCATGCCCGCGAAGAAGGCCCCGAGCGCGAAGGAGACGCCGAAGAGCGCGCCCGCCGCGTAGGCGAGGCCGACCGCGGCGACGACCACGCACAACGTGAACAGTTCCCGCGAACCGGTGCGGCCGACCTGCCAGAGTATCCAGGGGAACAGGCGGCGTCCCACGACAAGCATCAGGCCGATGAAGAGCGCGACCTTGCCAAGCGTGATCGACAGCAGACGGAGCGTGTCCCACGCTCCCATCGCGGCTGCCGGTTCGGTTCCATGGACGGCGCCGTGGCCGCCGCCGAGTATGGCCGCAAGGGGAGGCAGCAGCACGAGCATGAGCACCAGCACCAAGTCCTCGACGACCAGCCAGCCCACCGCGATGCGTCCATTCATCGACTCCAGGACGCCGTGCGACTCCAGGGCCTTGATCAGCACCACCGTGCTCGCGACCGAAAGCGCGAGGCCGAAGACGATTCCCGCCCCGATATTCCAGCCCCAAAGCGCGGCCACGCCCGCGCCCATCGCCGTGGCCACCACGATCTGGGCGATGGCGCCGGGAAGCGCAATGCGCCGCACCGAGATCAGGTCCTCCAGCGAAAAATGAAGGCCCACGCCGAACATGAGGAGCATGACGCCGATCTCGGCGAGTTGGTTGGCGAGCCCCGGGTCGGCCACGAAGCCGGGAGAATAGGGGCCGACCAAGATGCCCGCGATCAGATACCCGACTAGGGCCGGGAGCTTGAGTCGCACGGCGACGAAGCCCAGCACCAAGGCGAGGCCCATGCCCGCGGCGATGGTGCTGATGAGGGCGACGCTATGATCCATGCGGAACGAAATCTAACACGGGACGCCCCCGCGAGCGGCGATGTCGCAAAACGCTACGCGCAGCGCCGCATGTCTGCCAACCTCAGCGGGGAGAGAGGCGAGTCAACCAGTTGCGCGCGGGAGCAAAACTCGGATCCACGGCCAACGCCTTGCGCACGAAGCGAAGGCCGAGCACCGAATCCTGGTACACGACGGCGGCCTGGATGCCCTGATTCACGTAGGCGGCCGCATAGTAGCCCGTGACGAGATCGGTGAAAAGTTTGGACTTGGGGATGGGCCGAAACGAAAAATCACGGAAGCCGACCGGAGGAGGCGGAGCGTCGCGATCGACAAGCCGGTAGAGTATCCCGGAGGGAATCTTCCGCAGCCCAAAGGAATAGGCGATGTCGTAGGTGATATAGACCGGACGGTCTCCATGGAGCGCGAGGTGACGGACCAACTCATTGAACCGGGCTTCGGCGAGCTCCCTGTCGAAGGGCTCGCCCCGCTCGGCCTTGCGGGTCTCCCGGAGGAGGCCTTCAAGTTCCGGTTCCGATCCCACGAACAAGCCCGGGTGCGCCTTCTCCAGATGGGCGACATACCAAGGCAAACCCAGCATATCATCGATGATGACAACGTCGGGCCGCACGCCACGCACGAACTGCAGGTAAAACGCCGGAGAAGTGAAGAGGGAGCCCTGCCGGGTGAAGATGATCCCGTTTTTTTCCACGGACTGCAGGACGTTGAGGGAGTAATCCTCCGTGATGTAATCGTGGCTCAGGTCGGCTTTGCGGAAATTCAGCGCCAACGGGAGCAGGAACGACACCAACAACAAGGCCAGCATGCGCGGCTGCCACGAGGGCAGCTTTTCCGCCAGCGCGAAGACGCCGAAGGCGACGGCGATCGCGACGGCGAAGTGGGCGTTCAATTCGAAGTTCGGATCCACGAAATCGTAGAAGCCGATGAAGAACAGGCAGGCGAGGAGCAGGAGGATGGCGAAAATGCCGGAGCGACGGTCGCGCCGCAGCATATAAACAAGGCCGATCAAGGCCACGAGCAGCGGCAGGTAGGCGAAATCGGAAGGCAAGGCCGCGAAAAAGTCCACCAGCTTTTGCCGGGCGTCGTCGGCCGAGACGAACATCCGGTGCTGGTACTGGCTCGCGGAGACATGCCGCCAGAAGGTCGAGAGCCTCGTGGGCACGCCCCAGTTCATGAGGGGGTCGGCGGCCGACCGGATGGGAAGATACAGGTAAGGCGTCAGGCCAAGCATGAACACGGGAACGGCCGTGGCGATCCGCCGCCACGCCGCGGCGCCGAACCCGAGCCTCGAGAAATACAGGTAGAGGCAAGCGGGCGCAAGCAGCACCGTCATCATGTGATTGGAGAAGGAAAGGCCGAGCGTGAATGCGAACAGCATCCACACGCGGGGATGCGCGCCCGCCTTGAGCGATTCAAGGAAAAGCACCAGCACGATGGAGGTCAGGGCGAGGTGCAGGGCATAGACCTCGAAGGAGGCGGACTGCGCCCAGAAGACGGGCGTGAAGGCGAGGGTCAGGGTTGCCGCGGCCTCGGCGACACGCGACACGGCCGGTGAGCGGGAGGGTCGCGAGGCGAGCAGGATCCCGAACAGGCGATGGAAGAAAAAGAGGGCGACCGCGCAAAGCACCGAGGAGAAGATGTTGAGGCGAAGGAAGGGCTCGATGCCCGAGGCGGGCGCCGTCGTGACGACCTTGCCCATCAGGGTCAGCAAAGGATAGCCCGTGGGGTGCGCGATCCCGAGCGTGGTGGCGGTCGTCGCCAGTTCCCCGAAGTCCTCGGGAACCATGGCATGCGACATTGTCTTCAGATAAACGGCCAAGGCCGTGAGCGCAATGAGAAGGCCGTCGAAGGGGCCCGCAAGCGGAAAACCCTTGGTTTCCGCCTTGCCCTTTGTTCCCGTCTTGTCGACGCGCATGCGGCTACTGCCGGAAAAAGTCGACGGCCTGCACGAGTGAATCCATCGGATCGGCCTTGGTGGGAATGAACTCCATGCCGAGGTATCCCCGATAGCCGTTCTCGGCGAGCGCACGGAGCACGGCGGGGAAGTTGATCTCCTGGTCCTCGTCAAGCTCGTAGCGGCCGGGCACGCCCGCGGCCTGCGCGTAGCCGATGTACTCGTGGTTCTCGCGCACGCGGCGGATGAGGTCTCCGTTCATGATCTGCACGTGGTACATGTCGAAGCACAGCTTGAGGGCCGGGGACCCCACGGCCTTGATGACGTCCAGGCAGTCGTCCATGTTGGAGCCTTGGTACTCGGGATGCCCCTTCCAGTCGGCGGGATCGCGGCTGTTGAGCGGCTCGAGGCAGAGCACGCAGCCCTTCTCCTCGGCGTACTTCACGATTCCCTTGTAGCCCTCGATCAGGTTCTTCTTGGCTTCCTCGAGGGTAACGATCCCGCCGCCTTCGGCGGTGCTGTCGCCGTAGCCCCAGAAGGCCACCACGTTGGTGAAGCCGTGCGCCGCGTTGGCGTCGATGGCCTTCTTGTAGGCGGCCGTGATCTCGGGCCAAAAGGCCCGATGCATGTACCCCTTGGTGAACCAATGCGAGACCGTCAGGGAGCAGGTCAGCCCGTACTTCGCGAGCATGGGCAGGTCCTCGGGATTCACGACCTCGATGGCCTCCACGCCCAGCTGCCGGGCGACCTGGCACAACTTCTCGAGGGACCACTTCTCGGGGTGGAACAGGTTCATCGGCCAGGTCGGCAGCGCCGGCTTGATCTTCCCCTCGAGAACTCCCATGAAACCCCTCCCTGCGCCAGCCCCTTCGTCCGAAAGCCGGGCTTGGGTGCGGTAATATACTCACGGGACCCGGCGGCTCCCCCACAGAGGAAAGCCCAATCCCGACCCCGAACAACCCGGAAGCCCGCGGAGAATACCCCCTGAATCCCTCCCCTTTTCCTAACTTCCCATCAACTTCGGCTCGTCCATGGCCCGCGGATTCCGGGAAAATCCCGCCCTCCGCGCGCAGGCCAAGGCGGACCGGGAGGGGGATTTCGGCCGTGCCCACCGAGTTTTATCCGTTCCTCGCCTACGCGGGCCTCGCCCTGCTCATCGGCATCGCCGGGTTGGCGGTCTCGACGCTGCTCGGCCCGCGCCGCACGTGGACGAAGGCCAAGCACGACCCGTACGAGTGCGGCGTCGACCAGATCCAGAATCCGCACCGTCCCTTCGCGATCAAGTTCTACGTGTTCGCGCTGCTCTTCATCCTCTTCGACATCGAGACCATCTTCCTGCTGCCGTTCGCGGCGGGGTTCAAGGGGCTGCTCCACACCGGCGCGCTGTGGACGGTGCTGGTGTTCTCGGGCGTGCTGGCGCTGGGCCTCGCGTACATCCTGCGCTCCGGCGCGCTGGAATGGGAGTGACACGGAAATGAGCGCTCTCGAGAAGATGAACGACGTCATCACGACGCGACTCGGCTTCGCGATCAACTGGGCGCGCTCGAATTCGCTGTGGCCCATGCCCTTCGGCACGGCCTGCTGCGGCATCGAGATGATGGCGACCTTCATGCCGAAGTACGACGCGTCCCGCTTCGGCTCGGAAGTGCTCAAGTTCTCGCCGCGCCAGTCGGACCTGCTCATCGTCTCGGGCCGCATCTCCCTCAAAATGATGCCGGTGTTGCAGCGCATCTGGGAGCAGATGCCCGAGCCGAAGTGGTGCATCTCGATGGGCGCGTGCGCCAGCAGCGGCGGCGTCTTCGACAACTACGCCATCATCCAGGGCGTGGACCAGTTCATCCCCGTCGACGCTTACATGCCGGGCTGCCCGCCGCGCCCGGAAGCCTTCATCGAGGCGCTGATGAGCGTGCAGGAGAAGGCCCGCAAGGGCGAGGCCAAGTCGGACGAGTTCGTGTCGGACGACGCGACGCGCGACCCATCGCTTTCGCCCAGCTATCGTTCGCCTGACCACTTCGAGTCCGTCGAAGTTCCCGGAGCGCGCGAATGAGCGTGACCGCGTACGCCAAGGAAAACCTGCTGACCCTCGCCGCGAAGGTCGAGGCGGCCTTCGGCGAAAAACTCCTCGGCAAGGAAGAAAAGATCGGCTATATGCAGTTTTCCGTGAAGGCGGAAGACGAGCATGCGCTGCTCGCCCTCCTGAAAAACGACGCGGCCCTGGGCTTCACCTGGTTCCTCGACCGCTGCGGCGTGGACTATGTCAAATACCCGAAGGCCATGCCCGAGCGCTTCGGCGTCGTCACCACCTTGCTCTCGCCCACGCTGGGCGTGAAGGCGCAGGTGCGCGCCTTCGTCGGCGCGGACGCATCCATTCCTTCCGTCTCCGACCTCTTCGCCGGCGCCGACTGGACCGAGCGCGAGATCTTCGACTTGTACGGCGTGGCCTTCAAGGGCCATCCGGACATGAAGCGCATCCTCATGCCCGACGACTACGAGGGTTTCCCGCTGCGCAAGGACTATCCGCTGCGCGGCCGCGGCGAACGCAGCGCGTTCCCCGTCTACCACGCGATCCCCGCCTCGCAAGCCCCACGGGAGCCGTAGGTGACCTTGCACATGAAGGAAGACTGACGTGTACGCCTACGACCGCGAGATCGAGGAGCGGACCGACGACACTGTCCGCATGAACGTGGGCCCCTCGCACCCGGCGATGCACGGCACGCTGCGGGTGCTGATGGAGGTGCGCGGCGAGCGCATCGTGAAGGCGGAGCAGGAGATCGGCTACCTGCACACCGGCTTCGAGAAGCTGGGCGAGCACCGCACCTACAACCAGTTCATCACGCTCAGCGACCGGCTCAACTACTTCTCGCCGCTGAGCAACAACATCGGCTTCGCCATCGCCGCCGAGGAGCTGATCGGCCTCGAGACGCCGCGCCGCTGCCAGGTGATCCGCACCATCATGGCCGAGCTCTCGCGCCTCGCGGACCACTCGCTGTGCGTGGGCGCGATGGCCATGGACCTCGGCGCCTTCACCTCGATCCTGTGGACCTTCGTGGAGCGCGAGAAGCTCTACGACGTGTTCGAGGCGGTGACGGGCACGCGCCTCACGACCAGCTACACCCGCGTGGGCGGCGTGGCCTTCGACCTGCCCGAAGGGTTCGAAAAGCGCGTGACCGGCATCCTCGACAGCATGGAGGACACGGTTTCCAAGCTGCGCGACAGCTTCTACAAGAACCGCATCTTCCTGGACCGCACCGAGGGCATCGGCATCATCACCCCGGAGCAGGTGGAAGCTTACGGCATCACCGGCCCCATGGCGCGCTCCGCGGGCAAGTCGTACGACATCCGCAAGCACAAGCCGTACCTCATCTACAACGAGCTCGACTTCGAGGTGCCCACGTACACCGAGGGCGACACCTTCGCGCGCTACAAGATTCGCCTCGACGAGATGGACCAGAGCATCCGCCTCGTGCGCCAGGCGATGAAGCTCCTCGAGCCCGGGCCCATCAGCGCGCTGGACCAGAAGCATGCCTTGCCCGACAAGATGTCGACCTACACCGACATGGAGTCGCTGATCCATCACTTCAAGATGATCATGCCGGGCCAGGACCATGGCCTCAATCCGCCGGTGACCGACCTCTACTCCGCGACCGAGTCGCCCAACGGCGAACTCGGCTTCTACCTGGTCTCCGACGGCAGCTCGAACCCGTGGCGCGTACGCGTGCGCCCGCCTTCCTTCCTCAACTACCCGATCTTCGGGAAGCTGCTGGAAGGCGCGATGCTGGCCGACGTGGTGGCGATCCTCGGGTCGTTCAACATCATCGCCGGCGAGCTGGATCGCTAACTCCCCCTATCCCTCGTAGGCCTTCTTCAGGGCCGCGATGTCGATCTTCTTCATCTCCATCATGGCCGCGAACGCGCGCTGCGAGCGCGCGTCATTCGGATTTCCGAATAATTCGCGCGAGAGCGCGAAGGGATAGACCTGCCACGAGACGCCGAACTTGTCCTTGAGCCAACCGCATTGCCGCGCCCCGGGATCGCCTCCCGCGCCGAGCTTCTCCCAGTAATAATCGACCTCTTCCTGCGTCTTCGCGTCGACCTGCAGCGAGACGGCCTCATTGAACTTGAAGAGCGGGCCGCCGTTCAGGGCGGTGAACAGCTGGCCGTCGAGCTCGAACTCCACGGTGAGCACCGATCCCGGCACGCCGCCGTGGATTTCCCTGCCCGCCTCGCCGTAGCGGAGGATGTTGGCGATGCGGGAGTTGGGGAAGATGCCGATGTAATGGTTCGCGGCCTCCTCGGCCTGCTTGTCGAACCAAAGGCAGGGGGCTATTGTGACATGGGGCATGGGGTCCTCCGGGACAGTGGAGGTATGAATATCGAAGGGTCGACCCCGTCAGGCAACGCCCGGTCAAGCCGTCATTTCAGGTCCACTTTCAGCGTGTCGGTCACGCGGCGCGTTCCGCTCAGCAGGTCGCGAAACGTTCCGATGATCCGGTAAGTCCCCTTCGGGTCCGAGGCGTCGAACTTCAGTTCGAGGACCTGGGGAGCCATCACGAACGTCTCGTTCGTTTCGATCGGGACATTCAACCGGAACCAGTCGTCGGTTCGCATCAGGTCCTTACCGTCCGGACGCACGATGGACACGTCCAAGGCGACGTTCATGCTGTCGTCCAGGACCGTGAAGCGGGACGTCACGAACGAGACGTGCAGCCGGTGTCCCACCGAAACGGCGCCCTGGCGCGGGAGACGCGCGGGATGGGACGGGGGCGTCGCAGTCCATTCCCGAAGGTACCGCTCGTTCTCGGACGCAAGGACGGATCCCCAAAAGTATCCGGGCGTGGAACCTTGCGAATGCGCCCCCGCCGCGGCAAGCAACAGGCCGCCCCAAATGATTCCGGGAATGAAGTTTCGGATCATCCTGCGGTACTCATGCCGACTGCGCCAGCTCTTTCGCTTCCACCACCGGCGCGACGGGCATCTCCACCAGCGCCTTCTCCATCCGCTTGGCCTCGGCCTGCGCGTCATAGCGCTGGTACATGCGCTTGAACTGGTACGCCAGCGCGGCGAAGAACAGCGGGAACTCGATCTGGCGGCGGCGATGCCGCAGCGCCCAAAAGAACAGGCCCCAGAACAGCTTGCGATCGGGGCTCTTGATGCCCAGGCGCCAGACGATACGCGCGAGCACGCCCACGGCAGACAGCGACGGCTTGCGCTTCAGCGGATACTTCACCTTGGGACCCGGGTAGGCTTCCATGAAAGTCTTCGCCCGGGCGAACACGTACGCCGGCGAGTACACGTGCCGCAGCACGAACTCGAAGCCCGCATGCAGCGTGGCGGGGTCCATCACCGGCACGATGTTGCTGCTGTTCTCGTCGAAGTCGAAGGGTTCGATCAACCGCCCCGCGTCCTTCATCTTCTTGTAAAGGTCCGTGCCCGGCGGCGCCTTGAGCAGGTTGATCGTCGCGATGACGATGCCGCTCTCCTGGATGAAATCGATCATCCGCTGGAAGCTCGCGGGCGTGTCGGCGTCGAAGCCGACGATGAACCCGGCCGTCACCTGGAAGCCCTCGCGATGCAGCTTGCGCACGTTCGCCAAGAGGTCCCTCTTGAGATTTTGCCGCTTCTGGCTTGCAGCCAGCGCTTCCTCGTCGGGCGTCTCGATGCCGGAGAAGATATGCCGGAAGCCCGCCTCGAGCATGAGCTTCATCAGCTCGTCGTCGTCGGAGAGGTTGATGGTCACCTGGGTGGAGAAGCCCACCGGCGGGTTGTTGCGCGCGCGCCAGTCGATCAGCGCGGGCAGCAGCGATTCGCGCAGGTGCTTGCGGTTGCCGATGAGGTTGTCGTCGGCGAAGAGCACCATCCCGAAGCGGTTGAGGTCGCCCAGCGCGTCGAGCTCGGCGAGAATCTGCTCCGGCGTCTTGACGCGCGGCTTCCTGCCGAACAATGCCGTGACATCGCAGAAGTCGCACATGTACGGGCAGCCCCGTGAATACTGCACGATCATGTAGGCGTATTTGTCCATGTCGGCCAGCTCCCACAGCGGCAGCGGCGTTTCGTGGACGTTGGCGAATTCCGGGGTGGCGTACACGCGCTCGGGCGTTCCGGCTGCAAGGTCGGAGAGGAACCGCGGCAGCGTGACCTCCGCCTCATTCAGGACGAAGTGGTCGACGGTGGGGAACGCTTCCCATTCGTGCGTGAACAGCGGTCCGCCGGCGACGACCTTGAGCCCCGCGGCGTTGCAGCGCTCGATGACTTGGTGCGCGCTCTTGACCTGGACGTTCATGGCGCCCACGAAGGCGTAGTCGGCCCACTCCAGCGCCTCGTCGGTCAGTTCATCCCCGATATTGAGATCGACGAGCTTTTTGTTCCAGGCCTTGGGCAGCATGGCGGCGACGGTGAGCAGCCCGAGCGGCGGATAGCTGGCCTTCTTCCCGATCAGCTCGACAAGGTGATCCATGGTCCAGAACGTGGACGGCATCTTGGGGTAGATGAGGAGGATGTTCATGGGGGCGACTTCGCGGGCTTTGGGGCGTTCGGGAATCTAACGAAAACACCCGGATTCCGGGGACGGAATCGGGAGGTATCGACCTAAAACGGCCCCGAAATCAAGGGTTCGGGCGATTCTCCGGGGCGAGGATGCCCCGGAGAGACCCCGGTGAAACCCGCTCAAACTTGGGTCTTGCGGTGCGCGACCATCCGCAGGATCCCGTTCAGGGCGGCATGCAGGACGATGTACACGACGAGCGCGACGACTAGGGACATCTCGAGGACGTGTCCGCCCCCGAAGTCGGCGTTCCCCACGATTCCGTAGAACGGGGCGTACAGGAATCCCGTGACGTTGTAGACGAACTGCACGAAGCCGCTGGCCGGGTTGGCGGCCATGACGCCGAGGAGGATGCGGATGCACAGGAGGGCGTAGACGAGGAAGAAGAGGTAGTCGATCACCTGCGAAACCCGCGCCGCGGCCCGGCCGCGCCCGATTTCGCGATCGGTGGCGACGACTTCATGGACGGACTTGCGGCGCAATTCCCCCGCAGCCTTGCCGACATCTTCGAAGTCATCGGCCTCGGGGATCATCGCCTGCTCGGCGATCTCCCGGTGCACTTCGCCCTCCACGCGGGCCTTTACCTGCTCATGCTGCCGTTCGCGGCGCTCCTCGTCGGCAGCCAGTTTTTCGTCGTTCATCGTGTCCTCCCGGGTTGCGGCGCCTGTGATGGGCGCCGTGGTGTGGCACTATGAGGCTACAAGGGGAGGAGGGGTGGGGGTAGCGGGGGGAGGCGCGTAATCGGGCTAAATATGAATGTTTTTTAATACATATTTTTTGTTTTCATCACGATCCAGAACAAAGGAATCTGCTAGTGAAAGGCTTTCCCAACCAAATATCTGACATCCAAAAACTCACCGAAGTTCTGCTGGCATTCCATGAGTTGGTGGTTGCGGGGAAAAACATTCATGATGAGGCAGTAGTGGGAGAGGCATTAGTTCGGAAAGAGTTAATCGGCGGCCGGGGAAAGATGTCGCCTGAGGAATACCTGAAATCCCAGCTCAAAAAAACCCGGTCAAATCAGTCTTATAGAGCAACGGCGAGAGGCCTGAATGAATTGTTCAGAATATTGGGTTTAGTGGAAGGCGATGGAGTTTCGAATCTAACGACCCTAGGGACTTCCATTGTCGAGGCCGCCAAATCGCGATCACGCGAAGAAATTATTGCATTCTGGAAGCCAGCCATACACACTTTGGGTCACAGAGACAAAGATGGGTTTCAATCCCATCCTTACCAAGTGCTGCTACGGCTGGTCGCTAACCACCCCGGAATCAACCGCAAAATGTGCGCCCTTGCACTTGAAGCCAAAGATGACTCCGAAACGGAGCTCCAACGGATCCTTAAACTTTCACATCTTGACGAGGAAGCGGCGTATAAAGCTATAGGAGTTTCAAAATCAAAC
>DATAHJ010000283.1:0-7851 GCA_036263275.1 Fibrobacteria bacterium
TGTAGGCCGCGACCGTGCCCGCGGCCAAGTCCGAGTACAGCGCGGGAAGAGGACGATGGTGGGATGCGCAATAGGCGTTGGTCTTCGAAGGCGGATTCCCCGAGACGTCCCGGAAAAACACGAAGGGGTTGTGCTTGGCGGCGTACAGGCCCGAAGAAGCCACCGGACACGCTCCCGTCAGGGAATCGATGCCCTCCTGGTAGCTCATCCAGTCGTCGTTCGCCGCGCGCCGGATCTGGGCGACGAGGTGCGCTCCCGAGGACGTGCTGTTCGCGAGGAGCGCATCGGAGTTGTCCTGGAAGACATGATCGGGCAGGGCGTTGGTGCCCGCCTCCATCCACACATAATGCGGCTCGCTGGGGATCCACGTGGGGAGGGGATCGACGAAGTTCACGGCATGCGCATATTTCGTGAGCAGCGTGTCGTTGATGTACGGCGCCCGGTCGGCGCCGCCGTAGATCACGTCGGCGTCGTTGTTCTCCATGGCGACGACGATGACATGGCGGATGACCGGAGTCTCGCGGGGATGTTCGATCTCCCCGGGAGGGACCTTGGAAGCGCGGTTCTCCTGGCAGGCCGAAAAGAATAGCGATGCGAGAAGGACGACGAAAAACGGCATGCAACCCCACGAAACGCGACTTTCGCCGGCAATATGAAATGCGACACACTACGATACACACGGAATCGCGCGCCGTGTTCGGATTTTTGGAGGAAAGGGGGCGTCAGCCGTTTCCGCTGACGAACGGAAGGAGCTTTTCCTTCGATTCGCGGGAGCGAAGCAGCTTGCGGAGGGAGCGGTTCTTGATCTGGCGGACGCGCTCGCGCGTGAGCTTGAGCTCGCGGCCGATCTCGTCGAGCGTGAACTCGCGGGCATAGTTGATGCCGTAGTACATGCGCAGGACCTTCTCCTCGCGCTCCGACATCTGGCCCAGCACCGAGTCGAGCGAGCGCGAGAGCTCGGCTTTCTCGGCGTCGACCTCCTGCCCGCCTTCCGTGCCCAGCACGTCGAGCAGCGTGGTCACCGGATCGCGTCCGTCCCCCTCGCCGCCGATGGGGGCGTTGAGCGACATGTCCGCGATCTTCTCCATGATCTCGGCGATTTCCTTCTCGTGCGTCTCGAACTCGGGAAGGGAGACCGTCTTCTCGTAGTTGCCGCCGTTCTGCAGCAGCGCGCGCTTGAAGCGGTTCACCAGCGCCAGCTTGTTGGGCGGGATGCGCACCGCGCCCACCTGCTCGAACAACGCCTTCTGGATCGACTGGCGGATCCACCACACGGCGTACGAGATGAACTTCACGTCGCGCGACGGGTCGTAGCGCTTCGCGGCCTTGTAGAGGCCGAGGTTGCCCTCGTTGATCAGCTCGAGCAGCGAGAGGCCCTTGCCCTGGTAGCGGCGCGCGATGGAGACGACGAAGCGGAGGTTGCCGAGGATCAGCGGATTGAGCGCCGTGGGGTCTCCGCGGCGGACACGATGCACCAAGTCCTTCTCCTCCTCGGGAGTCAGGATGCGGTAGCGATACAAGTCGCGGAAGTAAAGCTGTTCGTTCAGGTCGACCATGGAAACAGTCGGGCGCGGTCTCTCCGTTTACCCTCTCTCCGTCCCGGCAAATCTACACTCGGCTTTTCCCGTGGCACAACCCCGCTGTAACCAAGCGTAAGGAACGCGCTGAATTCGGAAGAATTCAGCGGGCCGGGGATCAAGGCGCTCCCGAATCGAGGCGGCGCAAGTAATCGTGGGCGTAAATACCCGTATCGTGGCCATCGCTCCACGCGATCCCGATCGCGTAGCGACCCACGGAAAAAAGACGGACCGGCTTCACGCCTTGCGGGATCTGCGCGGGGCGCAGCATCTTCTCGCCCGTCCATTCGTTGACGCAGGCCGCGCAGGGGCAAGCCAGGCGCAAGTCGCGCAGGTCGTAGGTGGAGCGACGGCCGTCGTTCCACGTGACGATCAGCGCGGAGTCGCCGAGGCGGTGCAGGGAGGCGGGAGCGTTCATGGCTCGGGCACCTCGTCCCACTTGAGGTCGAACTCGCCGAGGAGGCCCGCTCCGGAGACAGAAAGGATCGAAAGCGCCGAGGCCACCTTGCCCGCGACGGCCTTGTAGGCCAGCGATGCCGGGGAGCCGGGCCGCCGCTCCACGATGGGCGTGCCCGCGTCGCCGCCCTCGGCCACCTCGGGCTCGAGGGGAATCTCCCCGAGGAAGGGCACGCCGAGCGACTCGGCCACGCGCCGCCCGCCGCCCGAGCGGAAGATGTAGTGCTTCTTGTCGCAGTTGTCGCAGATGAAGTAGCTCATGTTCTCGACGATGCCGAGCACCGGCACGTTCACGCGCCGGAACATCTGCAGGCCCTTCTTGGCGTCGAGCACGCTCACGTCCTGGGGCGTGGTGAGGATCACCGCGCCCGAGATGGGCGCGGACTGCGTGAGCGTGAGCTGCACGTCGCCGGTGCCCGGCGGCATGTCGATGAGCAGGTAGTCGAGCTCGCCCCACACCACGTTGTGCACGAAGTTCTGGATCATCTGCGAGACCATGGGCCCGCGCCAGATCACCCCCTTCTCGCCCTCGTCGAACATCGCCATCGACACGATCTTGATGCCGCGCGAGGCCACGGGGACGAGCTTCTTCTGCTCGTTGATCTCCGGCGCCTGGATGATGCCGAACATCAGGCTCATGGAGGGGCCGTACACGTCGGCGTCGAGCACGCCGACTTTCGCGCCCGCGTTGGCGAGGGCCACCGCGAGGTTGGCGGTGGCGGTGCTCTTCCCCACCCCGCCCTTGCCGGAAGCCACCGCCAGGATGTGGCGGACGTCGCGCAGCATCTCGGTGCGTTTTTCCGACGCGGCACGCGACGGCTGCGCCGTCATCGTCACCATCACCGACTCCACGCCGGGGAGCGCGGCCACCAGGTGCTCGCATTGGTTGCGAAGGTCTTCCTTGGCCGGGCACGCGGGCGTGGTCAGTTCCACGTCGAAGGAAACCTTGCCGCCGTCGATCGACAGGTTCTTCACGAAGCCCAGCGAGACGATGTCGCGGTGGAGGTCGGGATCCTGCACGTGCCGCAGGGCGGCGAGGACATTATCGGTGGAGACGGCGGGCACGGGGGAGGAAAGATAGAACGGGGGAGGATTCTTCGTGGGCAGCGCTTCGAAGTTGCCGGTTGTCAGTTGTCGGAAAAAGAGGAGCAGAAAGCATCAGGTCGGATGCGTTCCATTTTCACACGGCGGCCACCGGGGCCGCCCATTCTCCCTCCGACAACCAACAACGGCGAAGCTTCGACTCCGAAGAGCTATCGTTCCCCCATGCCCCACTCCCGGAATCACGCGCGGCGCCCCCGGCCCGAGGCCAACGACGACCGAAAGACCCGCTGGAAATTCGGGCAGAACTTCCTCATCGACGAGGGCGTCGTGCGCGGCATCGTCGACGACGTGCCCTCCAACCCCTCGGACTGGATCATCGAGATCGGCCCCGGGCAGGGCGCGCTCACGCGTCGCCTGGCGCCGCGCTGCCAAAAGCTGACGGCGATCGAGATCGACGAGAAATGGGTGGAGCACCTCGGCAATCATCCCGAGTGGGGCAACCTCGACGTGATGCAGGCCGACGCGACGCGCGTGGACTGGGACGAGATCCTGACGACGCGCGCGCCCGAACCCGGCGCGCGCCCGCTCGTGGTGGGCAACCTGCCCTACAACCGCGCCGCCCCGATCCTGTTGGGCCTGCTGCCCCACCTCAATCGCTGCCACTCGCTGCAGATCATGGTGCAGCTCGAGGTGGCCAAGCGCCTCTGCGCCAAGCCGCACTCGCGCGACTTCAGCTTCCTGACGGTGATGGCGCAGAACCACGCCACGGCCGAGCTCCTCCGCAAGGTATCGCCGGATTCCTTCCGCCCGCGGCCGAACGTGTGGTCGGCCACGCTGCGGCTGACGCCGCGCGAGGCGCCGCTCTGCGGCGACGCGGATTTCAAGCCCTTCGTGGACCTCGCCTTCTCGCAGCGGCGCAAGAAGCTCACGAACGTGCTCGAGGCGTTCTACGGCAAGACCCGGGCCACCGGGGAGCTGGAGGCGCTGGGGCTGCGCCCCGACAGCCGGGCCGAGGACTTGTCCGTGGAAGAGTTCGCCGCACTATTCGCGCGTCTGGGATCCATCCCGCGACGGTAAGCTCGATTTCGAAGCACCGCGACCATTTCTTGTAGTTTTGAAACATCGCACCTGTTGACAACATCGGTGCCAATAGATGTTCGCGAAACCTGACATTCCGTCAAATTTCCGAAAAAAGCCCCATAAAAAGCGCATTTTTGGGTGGAATTCGGCGGGCCAATTGACTATATTTCCGTAACTCCAAAGTCGACCGAATGTGGTATAGTTCTTGCTGATTTTCAGTCCGGACGATCCCCACAACGATCCCGGCGAGCGGAAACATCCATGACTTTCGATACTACAGACGAAACGCTCAAGCGGTATCTCGAGGATATCCGCAAGACCAGCCCCATCGACCGCAAGGACGAGCACAGGCTCTTCCAGCTGTGCCGCGAGGGAAATCGCGCCGCGCGCGAGAAGCTGGTTTCGGCGAACATGCGCTTCGTGCTGAAGGTCGCCCTGCAATACCGCGGCTGCCCCATTCCCCTGCCCGACCTCGTGAGCGAGGGCGCGATGGGCCTGATACGCGCGATCGAGAGCTTCGACCACTCCCGCGGCCTCAAGTTCATCTCGTACGCCGTGTGGTGGATCAAGGCCTACATCACCCGCGCCATCAACGAGCAGGGCTCGCTGATCCGCCTGCCGGCCAACCAGCACTTGCGCGTGCGCAAGGCGCTCAAGGAGAAGTCGAAGGGCAAGGAGCTGGGTGACGACATCCGCGAGCTGATCCAGCTCGGCGAGGCCGGCATCAGCTTCGACGCGCCGCTCAAGACCGACACGAAGACGACGTACCAAGAGGTGCTCGCCGACGAGAAGGCCGTGAACCCCGAGTCCGAGGCCGAGATCCAGGCCGTGGAGCACCTCGCGAAGGACCTGCTCTCCGAGCTGCCCGAGCGCGAGGCCCAGGTGATCAAGGGGCTGTTCGGCATCAACCACGAGGCGCCGCAGACGCTGCGCGAAGTGGGCGAGACGCTGAACATCTCGCACGAGCGCGTCCGCCAGCTGCGCGACCAGGCCCTGCGCCGCATCCGCCGCAACAAGAACAAGGACGTGCTGCGCGAGAAGTACGAAGGCTACCTGCAGGCGCTGGGAACGTAAGCGCCACACTACGAAAACAAAAAACCACCGGGACGCTCCCGGTGGTTTTTTGTTTGTAGGACCGCAAGGGCGAGCCATGGCTCGCCCATACAACGCAGTGACCTAGAACGGCGTGTCGGAAGAGGCGTTGAGCGTGAACCCTGAAAGGCCGTGGAACGCCGCCTCGAGGCGGAACAGGAACATGTCGGCGCGGCGGACGCGCACGCCGAAGCCCCACGAGTTGCGGAGGTTGGAGCCGGGATCGAGGTCCGTGAGCGCGGGACCGAAGGCGCCGTACTCGTTGAAGATCAGGCCGTCCATGATGCGGAGCAGCGGGAATCGGTATTCGGCGCTGGCGGCGGCCACGGCGTAGTTGCGGTAGCGGGATCCCGGGTAGGCGCGCAACGGCGTGGCATTGCCCAGCGACTGGGTCCCGTAGAGGGGCATCCGGTTGCCGGGAAGCTCGAAGCTTTGGGCTCCGTAAAGGCTGAACACGAGGACCTTGCGCTCGAAGATCTGCCGGCGCAGGCGCTGGTATTCGATGTTGCGGATGAAGTTCTCGAGCGAAAGGCCGCCGCGGGCGGCCTCCTCGGCGGGGGTCAATTCATAATGCCCGGCGCCGAGCTTGAAGTACGCCGTGTATCGCCCCGTCCATTCATGGAAATCATGGTCGTCGTCCACGTCGTGGTAGGTCCACCCGGTCTCGAGCCGGCTGCCGTCGACGGGGATGTTCTCGTTGTTGCGCGTATCGCGCTGGATCCCCAACAGGACCGAGCGGTCGAAAAACGATTCCCCCAAGCCCCGCGAGCTTCCGTCGACGCTCCCTCCCTTGGTGAAAAAGTCGCCCGCCAGGGCATTGAGGCTTCCGCCCACGGCCGCCGCGTAGCGATTGGCGCGCAGGCCGCCGCCGACGCGCAGGTAAAAGTCCTCCACGAGGGGGACATCCCCCTGGGCCTCGTAGGTCTCCCCGTCGTAGGCATAGTTGTATGGCACGTTCACGTCGGGCATATAGTACGCCGAGTTCTCGAACCGGCTCATGCTGAACGCCAGCTTGCCGCGGATGGGGGTGCCCCACAGCTGCGAGGCCGTGAGGAATGTCCGCAGGCGCATGTCGCCGTTGACGAAGTACGAGAAATACCCGACCAGGTGCTCGGAAGGCCGCCCGAAGGGCTTCTCGTCGCGATAAGTCACGCCGGTGCGCGAGGACGCGCCGGAACCCAGGCTCACCGTGGGATAGATGCTGATGTCCCGGGCGCTGCCCACCTGGAAGAGCGCGGTGGCCCGGTCGATCACGTTCTCCTCGATGAAGTAGCGGATCGGGGGCTGGGTCGGGTAGGTGACGTACTCCACGACGGGAGCGAGCACATGCTGCACGGGCCAGGTCGCCGTCTGCAGCACCGGGTAGGCGATGTACTCGTAGGCCTTGGCCATGCGCGACGTGTCGGCGCTCGCGGTGTCCGCCTTGGCGGCCTGACGGGTGGGGCGCACGACCTTGACCTTGGCGGAGGCATGCACGGAGACGGAAACGCACAGCGCGAAAACGAAGCCGCGAGAGAAGGGGGTGCCGGTCATGGGTTGGTCCTTCGGCGCACCGGATGGAGGTCGAAGGGGCCACTCCAAGATACACCGTCACGAGGCTTCACCCCGTTGAAAAGGGGCCGAAATCCCTAATCCATCAGGCCCAGGACCGCGTCCCCCGTCTTTTCCCACGTCAAATCGCGAATGATCCGCGCGCGAGCCGCGATGCCGAAGGAACGGCCCCGGTCCGGACGGCGAAGCAGACTGGACAAAGCCTCCGAAAGCTCCGCGGGGCGCGCGGGGTCGACGAGCAGGCCCGTCTCCCCTTCGACCACCGCGTCGGGAATGCCGCCGACCCGGGAGCCGACCACGGGCACCTCGCAGGCGCCCGCCTCGAGGTACACGATGCCGAAGCCTTCGACGTCCCGCTCCGAGCCCAGGCATGGCATGACGAAGACGTCGGCCAGGGAATAGATCGATGCGCCGTGCTCGCGGATGAAGGGCTCCTGCCGGATCACGCCGGGAAAGGTCACGCGCGCGGCGACGCCGAGTTCCCCGGCCAGGCGCCCGAGCGCGGCGCGCTCCGGACCGTCGCCCGCGAGCACCAGCCACGCGGCAGGGTGGTCGCGCAGCACGGCGGGGAAGGCGCGCAGGATGCCGTGCATGTTCTTGCGCGGCACCATGCGCGACAGCGCGAGGATCACCGGAGCCTCCGCGGGAATGTCGAACAGCGCGCGCAGGCGCGCGCGCGCATCGTGCGCGGGCCGGAACAGTTCCGGATCGACGGCGGGATGCACGAGGCGAAGCGGGCAGGCGGGGCGGCCCGCGCGCCGCGTCAGTTCCAGGACCGCGCGGCTGTTGGGGATGCCCACGTCCACGCGGCGGAAGGCCATGCGACAGAAGAAATCGTGAAAGGGTCCGAAGATGCTGCGCAGCGTCTCGCGGCCGTGCACGAGGCACAGGGCCTTGTGCCGCCGCCGTGAGCGCGGGACGAAGGATTCGGAGAGCGCCGCTTGCCACTGGGCATACAGGACGTGCGTGTAGACGCCCCGGCGCAACATGCCCGGAAGGCGGAACAGGAGCGGCAGGAACAACCAGGAGGAGTGCACGCGGATCCGGATCA
>DATAHJ010000284.1:0-3187 GCA_036263275.1 Fibrobacteria bacterium
GGGCTCGAGCGGAACGATCTTCGCGTCCTCTTCCGCCTTCACGCGCGCCCACGCTTCGGCATCGAAGTCGGGCAGCGCCTCGAAGCCCTGCCGTCCGCGGAACCAGCCCGCGGGCGTGCGCGTGGCGAGCATGGCTGCTTCCACCAGGATGGTGCCGCTGCCGCAGAACACGTCGCGCAACGGTTCCTTCTTCACGAACGGATCCCACTTGGCGAGGCGCAGCATGGCGGCCGCGAGGTTTTCCTTGAGCGGCGCTTCCACGGCGTGCGCGCGGTAGCCGCGCCGGTGCATCACCGGGGACGAATAACAGAGGCTGATCACCGCGCGGTCGCGGTGCAGGAACAAGTGCAACAGCACGTCGGGATCGTCGCGGTCCACGTCGGGGCGATTGCCGCGCGCGTCGCGCACCGCGTCGACCACCGCGTCCTTGAGCTTGAGGGCCGCGTACTGGCTGTGCGAGATGTTCGAGTCGGCCACCGCGGCCGAGACCTTGAACGTCGCGCCCGGCTTCAGGATCGCGGCCCAGTTCAGCTCACGCGCGTTGTCATAGAGCGCGTCGTCATCGGGGCAGTCGAACTCCGCGAGCGGACGCAGCACGCGCGACGCCAGCCGCGAGGCGTAGGCGACGCGGTAGACTTCATCGCGGGACAGTTCGACTTCGACGCCCAGGTGGCCGGGCTGCGCGTCCGGGATCCCCATCTCCGCCAGCTCAAGGGCGAGCATGGGCTCGAGGTTGCGGGCGCAGGCGACGAAGAAAGGATGACGGTTCAGTACATCCCTCGCTGGATCACGACGATCTCGGGTTCCTTCGGCTTCTCGGGGCGGGGGCGCTCGGTGCGAGGCTGGCCTTCGCCGTTCTCGCCCTTTTCGCCCTTGTTGCCGCGGCCGTTGCCGCCGCCTTCCTTGCCCTCTTCCTTCGGGCGCGCCTCGCGCACGCTCATCGCACGGCCCAGGAAATCGCTGCCGGCCAGCGCCTCGACGGCCTTGCGCCCCTCTTCCTCGTTCGGCATCTCGACGAACCCGAAGCCGCGCGAGCGGCCGCTGGAGCGGTCGCGGATGATGCGGGCGGATTCCACCGTGCCGTGCACCGCGAAGGCCTCGGTCAGGGCCTCGTCGGTGGCGGTGTACGCGATGTTGCTGACGTAGATGTTCATCCGTTTTCCTGGCTGGGGAAAGTCCTCGCGCGACTTGGGTCTGCCGGGCCTCGGAATGCAGGGAGGCCGAAAATCCGCGCGGGACGGGGAAAATATAGGTAGGGCGGGGGAAGGTGGACGGCAGGGGGGGAAGACGGTAAATTTGGCGGCCCGGACCTCCGGGGGCACGAAGGCCCCCGAAGTCCTCGATCGATCGCACTACCCCGAAGGCGCCCCCATGTCCAACCTGTACCTCGGTCTCGACTGCTCCACCCAAAGCTTCACCGCCCTGCTGTTGGAGCAGCCCAAGGCGGGCGATCCGGCCCGCATCCTGATCGAGCGCAGCCTCAACTTCGACCAGCATTTTCCGGAGTTCGGCACCAGGAACGGCACGCTCCCGGGCGAGAACGGCGTGGTCCATTCGCCCCCGCAGATGTGGGTGAAGGCGATGGAGTCGCTCTTCGAGCTGCTCAAGTCGCAGAACGTGCCGCTCGACCGTATCGCGGCCATCGGCATCTCGGGACAGCAGCACGGGTCGGTGTACCTGAACGGCTCCGCCGCCGTGACGCTCGCGAACCTCAAGGCCGATCGGAACCTCACCGAGCAGACCGAAGGCATCTATTCCCGCAAGACTTCGCCCATCTGGATGGACTCGAGCACCTCGACCGAATGCGCCGAGATCACCGAGGCGCTGGGCGGCGAATATACGGTGTGCGCGCTGACGGGTTCCAAGGCCTTCGAGCGCTTCACCGGCCCGCAGATCCGCAAGTTCTTCAAGACGGAGCCAGAGGCGTACAAGGCCACCGCGCAGGTGTGCCTGGTGTCGAGCTTCCTGCCCACGCTGCTCGCGGGCAAGGTCGTGGGCATCGATCCCGGCGACGGCGCGGGCATGAACCTGATGGACATCGCGGCGCGCCAGTGGGAGCCTTCCGCGCTCGACGCCACCGCGCCGGGCCTTTCCTCCAAGCTCGCGCCCGTCATCGAGTCCGACTCGATCGCCGCGACGATCTCGCGCTACTTCGTGGATCGCTTCGGCTTCTCGCCCGAGTGCAAGATCCTTCCTGGCACGGGCGACAATCCCGCCAGCCTCGTGGGTCTCGGCTTGGTCTCAGGCGGCGCGCTCGGCATTTCGCTGGGCACCAGCGACACGGTCTTCGCCTACATGAGCGAAGTCCACACCGATCCCTCGGGCGCTTCGCACGTCTTCGGCAGCCCCACGGGCGGCTACATGGCGATCTCCGTGTACAAGAACGGAAGCCTCGCGCGCGAGGCCGTGCGCCAGCAGCATGGCCTCTCGTGGGATCAGTTCTCCGGCATCCTGCGCCGCACGCCTCCGGGCAACAATGGCCGCATCATGCTGCCGTACTTCGGCACCGAGATCGTCCCGCACGTGCAGAAGCCCGGGCCGCAGCGCTACGGCTACGAGGCGTGGGACGCCGAGGTGGAAGTGCGTGCGGTGATCGAGGCGCAGATGACCAGCATGCGCGTGCATGCGGAGTGGATGGGCGAGAAGCCCGTGCGCATCCAGGCCACCGGCGGCGCTTCCGACAACCGCGAGATCCTGCAGATCATGGCCGACGTCTTCGGCGTGCCGGTTTTGCGCCAGGAGACGTCGAATTCGGCGGCCCTCGGTGCCGCCATCCGCGCGCAGCACGCCGCGCTGCGGGAGGCGGGCACGCCCGCCTCGTTCGAGCAGCTCACGATTCCCTTCGTGCGCGCGACCTACACGCTCCAGCCCGACTTCAACAACGCGGCCACCTACGCCGCGTTCTCGCGCGCGTACCAGCAGCAGGAAGAAGCGTATTTGAAGACGTTGGGATAGCGGGGGATTCTTCGGGGAACCTCTTCCCCGGTTTGGGATTCTCCGGAATCCATTCTTCGGATGGTTCGGGAGAACGCGAAACGATAAACCGCGTTGTGCTTTCCCAAGCCCGAACCTCCAACGAGTCCCGACGTAGAATCCCAAACCGACGAAGTTTCGCCGGCGAAAGACAACCTCTACATCATCCCGCGGACGGGATCCACGAACTCGTCCGAGAACGTCGGCTGCGCCT
>DATAHJ010000285.1:0-5964 GCA_036263275.1 Fibrobacteria bacterium
TCGTGCCGCGCGCCGTGGGCCTCCGCGATCCCTTTCCCAAGGGCCACGCGAGGACCGACTCTCAGTTGGCGTCCACGTTTCCGCGGACACCTCCTTCAAGCGCAAGCGCCGTGCCAAGCCGATCGAGGATCAAAACTCGGGCGCCGCCCTATATAGTGCCCGCGTCGATCATCCTTCGTTCGGCGGAGACGAGAATTCCTGAATCGCCACGATTTGACAAAATATGTCTGTCAATTCGGATCAATTTCTCTTCAATGCGTCAAGCGCTGAACAAGCGCAAGGCAATCCCCGCCATCAGCGTGGGACGCGCGCGAGGAATTCCGGATAGCTTTCGACGCGCTCGCCGGCGATGCTTTCGCGGCCCGTGCACACGCGATAAAATCCGTCGAGACAGATGTCGGCGAGATTCACCGACTGCGCGTCCTCGGGCGAGACATGGCCGCAGCGCCACATCTGCTCCAGGTAAAAGCGGGCGTGGTTGGGATCGGGAAAGTTCGCGCCCGCACCCGAGAAGCGCAGGAAGTTCTCGGGCGCCAGAACGCGTCCGCCGCCCGCGTGCAGCTGGCCCTTGAGCACCGAGCGAATGGCCGCGGGCGGCGTGTTCACGTAGTGCTTGGAGGAGACGAGGGCGGTGGCCTCCTCGAGGTTTTCAGGATCGGCCAGCCAGTCCGCGCCGTCCTGCGAGGCGCGGATCAGCGCGGCGTGCCGCTCGGGATTCTGCCGATGCCAGGAGGCCCGCACGCCCAGCACCTTCTCATTCATGGGCGGGAGCACGTCCTGGCTGGTGGCCACGATATAGCCCAACTTGGACGAGGCCGCGCGCTGGTTCCAGGGCTCGGCCACGCAGAAGCCGTCGGTGACGCCCTCGCGAAGCTCGTGCACCATCTGCGGAGGCGGCACGTAGCGCAGCTCCACGTCGCGGCCGATCTCGATGCCGCCGCGCGCGAGCCAAAGGCGCAGCGTATACTCGTGCGTGCTGCGCGGGTGGACGACGGCGAGGTGCAGGGGCTTGCGGGCCGGGTGCGCATCTAACCAGGCCTTGAGTCCCGCCGCATCGCGCACGCCCTCGCGCCACAGCGCATTGGAGAGCGTGATGCCCGTGCCCGTGAAGCTCATGGCGAAGGCATAGGCGACGGGCTCGGCGCGGCCTGCAAGGCCCAGCGACCACTGCAGCGGCATGGTCACGAGCATGTGCGCGGCCTCGAATTCTCCGAGACTGAGGCGCGTCACGACTTGGCCCCAAGATTGGACCTTGTTGAGCTTGACCTCGAGTCCGTAGCGGGCGAAGAAGCCTTTTTCCTGCGCCACGGCGAGGGGCGCACAATCCATGAGAGGAATAAATCCGATGCGAAGCGGGGTCACGCCCGAAAGATACGTCGCACTTCCCACATCATGCGGAATAACACATCAGCGCACTTATTGACAAAACCCTCGCCGAACAATCCTCCGGCTCGCGAAGAAGCCCCCATATCGCGTTTTCGTGAAATGATTTGTTGGTACGGGCTTTGCAAAAAGAAACTCCCGACGGGAAGGCTTCCCCTCTTCGTCGCCAACCGGCACCCGGTCCGTCCGGGCCTTTGGTTTAGCCCTGTTGCATCGCAGACGGGACAACCAATGGCCCTTTTGAACGGTTCCAAGCCGGAACCTGAAGCCACTTCCGGCGCATTCTCCGAAGCGCAAAAGGAATACCTCGACGGGTTCCTGCGCGCCTCCGCGCCGGGGAAAACGGCCGCGCCAAACTCTTCCGCCTCCGCGCAGGATTCTGAAAAGCCTTCGCTCGGCCATGTCGCGCGCTTGGCCTGGCTGGCCGCGGGCAAACGCCTCTCGCGTGAGGAGCGCCTCAAGCACGCCGCGGATCCGCTGGATTCCTGGGACCGCATCGTCGAGCTCTCCGCGCGCGGCGAAGCGCCCGGCGACGAGGATACCTTCCGCTTCAAGTTCCACGGCCTCTTCAATGTCGCGCCCGCGCAGGATGGCCTCATGTGCCGCATGCGCCTGCCGGGCGGCGCGCTCACCGCCGCGCAGCTGGAAGCCGTGGCGGATTGCGCCGAGGCCCATGGCGGCGGCTACGCGGACATCACCACGCGCGCCAACCTGCAGATCCGCGAGATTCCCGCGCGCTCCATGGCCCAGCTGCTGATGGACCTGCACGACGCAGGGATAATGCCGCGCGGATCGGGCGCCGACAATATCCGCAACGTCACCGGCAGCCCCACGGCGGGCTTCGATCCGGACGAATTGTACGACGTGTTGCCGCTATGCCGCGAGATGCACCATCACATCCTCGGGAACCGCGACCTGTACGGCTTGCCGCGCAAGTTCAACGTGGCCTTCGACGGCGGCGGATCGATCTCGGCGCTCGAGGACACCAACGATATCGGCTTCCGCGCGGCGCGCGTGGACGCGCTCGACGCGACGCACGAGGTCGCGGCGGGAACGTGGTTCCGCGTGGCGCTGGGCGGCATCACCGGTCATAGGGATTTCGCGCGTGACACGGGCCTCATGCTGAAGCCCGAGGAGTGTGTCCCTGTGGCCTCCGCGATGATCAAGGTCTTCATCGCCCACGGGGATCGCGGCAATCGCAACAAGGCGCGCCTCAAGTACGTGCTCGACGCCAAGGGCTTCGACGGGTTCCTCGCCGAGACCCAGAAGCTGCTGCCCTTTCCGCTCCGCCGCTTTCCGCTCGCGAAGTGCAGGTTCGCAAGGTCCGCAGCGCGCGACGCGCACCTGGGCATCCGGCCGCAACGCCAACCGGAACTGCGGTGGGTGGGAGCGCATGTCCCGGCGGGACGCCTCACGACGGAACAAATGCGGGGGGTTTCCTCCGCGGCCAGGCAATTCGCCCGTGGCCGCATTCGTCTCACCGTGTGGCAGAATTTCCTCATCCCCGACGTGCCCGCCGCGCGCGCGGAAGAATGCGCGGCGGCGCTGCGGGCGCTCGGCCTCGCGACCGAAGCCGATCCGGTGGCCGCGGGCATCGTCGCCTGCACCGGAGCCGAAGGCTGCAAGTACGGCCTCGCGCCCACCAAGGCCACCTCGCGCGCCATTCAAACGCGCCTTGCGCGCGCCCGCGCCGAAGGACGGCTCGCGCTCGACGCGCCCGTGAACATCCACCTCACCGGCTGCCCGCACTCGTGCGCGCAGCACTTCATCGGGGACATCGGCCTGCTCGCCACCACCGTCGAGCGCGACGGCGTCGTGCGCGCGGGATTCCACGTGTTCGTGGGCGGAGGCTTCCAGGACCAGGCGCGCATCGCCGTGCCGGCGCGCCGCGAAGTGCCCGCGGAAGAAATTCCCGGGCTGATGGAAGAACTGCTGAGGACCTATCTCGCAAAGCGGGGGGGCGCGGAGAGCTTCTCCGAGTTCACGCGCCGGCACTCCGACGCCGAGATCGCGATGCTGTTCGGCGACGCAATGTCCTCACCCCACCCCCCGTCCCCCTCCCCTCTCCATCGCGCGAGCGAAGATGGAGAGGGGAGGCGGCATGAGAATTCACCCATCGATATCGGGGGAGGGGTGAGGACATGAACACGGAAACGCCGGCCAACGTGATTCCGGAGGGTGCGCCGTTCTCCACGGAGCAGCGCCAGTGGCTCAACGGCTACATCGCGGGTCTGCACAGCCTTTCATTACTCGGATCCGCTTCATCCGGCCCCTCGACAGGCTCGGGGACCGGAAGGAAAGAAGAGCCGCAGGGAACTCCCGTGCTCATCCTGTATGGATCGCAAAGCGGGAACGCGGAAGGGCTCGCGCACGACTTCGCCGCGCGCATCCGGGCGCGCGCGGGAGGCGCAGCCTTGAAGCCGCGCGTCCTGGGCATGGACGCCTACGGCGACGTGGATTTTTCGGCGGAGAAGTACGTGCTTGCCGTGAACAGCACCTGGGGCGACGGCGACATGCCCGACAACGCGGTCGCCTTCTGGAACTGGCTGCAAGGCGCGGAGGCGCCTTCGCTCGGCCACGCCGCCGTGGCGGTGCTCGGCCTCGGCGACCGCAATTATCGCCGCTTCTGCCAGGGCGGCAAGAACCTTGATGGACGCTTCGCCGAACTGGGTGCGCGCCGCCTGCGTCCGCTGTGCGAGTGCGACACCGATTACGAGTCGGCCGCGGCGACATGGCTCGCGGCGGTGCTCGAGGAGATCGACAAGGAACTGCCCGCGGCCGTAACGACAGGCGGCGAGGATCCGAATCGCAGCGCGGACATTCGCAAGGGCGACCCATGGGTCGCTCTTGCGGAGGGCCAGTCGCGCTACGACAAGAAGAACCCCTTCCCCGCCGCGCTGTTGGAGAATCGCCCGCTCAACGCGCGCGGCTCGGCGAAGGATACGCGCCACCTCGCCTTCTCGCTCGTCGGCAGCGGCTTGGAATACAAGGCCGGCGATGCGCTGGGCATCCTGCCGCGCAACGATTACGACCTCGCCGACCGGCTGATCCTGCGCCTCAACTGCGGCGGCAACGAGCGCGTCGCGCTGCCGTGGGGCGAGGAGAGCACGCTGCGCGCCGCCTTGGTGGCGCGGCTCGACCTGCGGCGCGGATCGGTGAAGCTGCTGGAGGCCTTGCTGCGCGGAGCGCGCAACCCTTCGGAGCGCGCGCGATTGGAAGAACTTCTAAGCGCGCCCGAAAGCGACGAGACGCGCGCATGGCTTGATGAACGGGATGCCTTGGACGTGCTCGACGCCTTCGCCAAGTCGAACCCCGACCCGCAGGACGTGATCGGCGCGATGGCGCGCCTCACGCCTCGTCTTTATTCCATCGCCTCCTCACCCAAGGCGCATCCGGGCGAAGTGCACCTGTGCGTGGGTATCGTGCGCGCGCAAGTGGGCGGGCGCCTGCGCCGCGGCGTGGCTTCGACCTACCTCGCCGAGCGCGTGCCGCTCGGCACCAACGTGCCCGTGTTCGTGCAACCCTCCGCGCACTTCGGCGTGCCGGAGAATGGCGACGCGCCGCTCATCATGATTGGTCCGGGTACGGGCATCGCGCCCTTTCGCGCCTTCCTTGAAGAGCGACAGGCGCGCGGCGACAAGGGACGCAACTGGCTTTTCTTCGGCGACCAAAAGCGCTCCCGGGATTTTCTCTACGGGGAAGACCTGGAAGCGCTGCACGGATCCGGCTTCCTCACAAGGCTGGACCTTGCGTTTTCCCGCGACCAGGCGGAAAAGGTGTACGTGCAGGACCGCATGCTGGAGAACGCGCGGCGCCTCTACGCCTGGCTGGAGGAAGGCGCGCACTTCTGCGTGTGCGGCGACGCCAAGCGCATGGCGAAGGACGTGGATGCCGCGCTGCATCGCATCGTGGCGCAGGAAGGCGCGATGTCGGAAGATAAGGCGCGCGAGTACGTGGAAGGGTTGAAGAAGGCGGGACGATACGCCCGGGACGTTTATTGAAGGCGTATTCCCGGTGACGACTTCCTCCAAACCTTCCCTCTCCTCGTTCGGCGCGCCCCTGCCGGATTTGGTCGAACAACTCCTCGCCGAGCAGCAATCGCTCACGGCCGTGGAACGTTTCTCGGCGCTCCAAGACTCCGGAAGCGTGCGGGGATTGTACTCCGAACTGATCCCCTTGCGCGAGCCCGGGCCCGGGGAACAATACGCCTTCGAGGTCGACCTCGACCGCTGCACGGGCTGCAAGGCCTGCGTCACGGCCTGCCACAGCCTGAACGGCCTCGACGAAAACGAAACGTGGCGATCGGTCGGGCTTTTGCAAAAGACCGGAACGTCAGGCAACCCTTCCGTGCAGCAGCACGTCACCACGGCCTGCCACCATTGCCTCGAACCCGGGTGCGCGCAGGGATGCCCCACGCTCGCGTACGAAAAGGATCCGGTCACGGGAATCGTGCGCCACCTCGACGACCAATGCTTCGGCTGCCAGTACTGCATCCTCAAGTGCCCTTACGACGTGCCGCAGTACAATGCCGACAAGGGAATCGTGCGCAAGTGCGACCTGTGCATCGGACGCCTGCGCGCG
>DATAHJ010000286.1:0-3903 GCA_036263275.1 Fibrobacteria bacterium
AGGAGACCAAGGGGCATTTCTGGTCCATCCGGTATGCCTCGGAGGAGGATCCTTCGCAGGGCATCGTGGTGGCCACCACTCGCCCCGAAACCTTGTTCGGGGACGTTGCGGTCGCCGTGCATGCCGAGGACGAACGCTACAAGCACCTCATCGGGAAGAACGTGCTGATCCCGGTCATCAACCGGCCCATCCCGGTGATCGCCGACGAGCACGCCGATCCAGAAAAGGGCACGGGCGCGGTGAAGATCACTCCCGCCCACGACTTCAACGACTACGAGGTGGGGCTGCGCCATGGGCTCAAGCCCGTGGTCGCGATGAACCTCGACACCACGCTCAACCATGAAGCCGGCCCGTACGCCGGCATGAAGCGCTTCGACGCGCGCAAGAAGCTGGTGAAGGAACTGGAAGAGGGCGGACAGCTCGTCGCGGTCGAGGATCGCGTGATCGCCGTCCCCTACTGCTACCGGTCCGGCGACGTGGTGGAACCCGTGCTGCTCGCGCAGTGGTACGTGAAGATGGCGCCGATGGCCGACCCCGCGCTGGCGGCGGTGGAGCCGGGCGCCCCGAAGGACAAGGCCGTCCGCTTCGTGCCCGACCGTTACGTGAAGACTTACAAGCAATGGCTGGAGCCGCGCCGCGACTGGTGCATCTCCCGCCAGCTCTGGTGGGGCCACCAGATCCCCGTGTGGTATGTCGTCTCGGAGACGGACGGCCAGGTGCGAGACAACACGCCTTACGTCGTCGGTCGCACCGAGGACGAGGCGCGCCGGCGCGCCGCGGAAAAGTTCGGCGCGGCCTGCGTGCTGAAGCAGGAAGAGGACGTGCTCGACACCTGGTTCTCCAGCGCGCTCTGGCCGTTCTCCACGCAGGGCTGGCCCGACAGGACGGAAGACCTCGCCACCTTCTATCCCACCGACGTGCTCATCACCGCGCGCGACATCATCTACTTCTGGGTGGCGCGCATGATCTTCTCGGGGCTCAAGTTCCTCGGCAAGGCGCCCTTCCACACGGTCTACATCCACGGCACCATCCTCGACGAGAAGGGCCAGCGGATGAGCAAGTCGAAGGGCAACGGCATCGACCCCATCGAGATGATCGAGAAGTTCGGCGCCGACGCGGTGCGCTTCGCCCTGCTCACCCTCACCACCGAGGGGCAGGACATCAAGCTCTCGCCCGTGAAGTTCGAGGGCGGCCGCAACTTCGCCAACAAGCTCTGGAACGCGGTGCGCTTCGTGCATCCGCACCTCACCGCGGCCGCCCCGTCCCTTGACGGCCTCGAGCTCTCGCTCGCGGATCGCTGGATCCTCAAGCGTTGCGGCGAGACGCTGCGCGAGGTGGAAGCCGCGCTCGAGCCCTCGGCCCTGCGCTTCTCCGATGCCGCGCAAGCCCTCTACCGTTTCACCTGGGACGACTTCTGCTCGCGTTACCTCGAGGTCCGCAAGAAGGACATCACCGGCGAGGATTCTCCCGCGAAGCGCGCCTCCGTCACCGTGTTCCGCACGGTGCTCGTCGACCTGATCGCGATGCTGCACCCGCTGATGCCCTTCATCACGGAAGAAATCCGCGAGGCCATCGGGGAACCGGTGCCGCTGGTGACGGGCGCGTGGCCCGCGCCGCGCGCCGTCGAGTTCCCCGAATCCGACGCGAAAATCATGGAAGGCGTGCTCTCCGTGGTGGAGGCCGTGCGCCAGGTGCGCGGCGGCTATTCGCTGCCGCCCGGCCAGCCGCTGTCCGTGCGCGTCCTCTTCGACGACCCCGGCGCGGCGGCGGCGCTTTCACCGCACGCGTGGATGGTCTCGGGGCTGGAACGAATCGCCTCGCTCGACTTCGAGGGTGGCAAGCCGGCCTTCGCCGCCTCGGCGCTGATTCCAGGCGGCAAGGTGTATGTCCCGCTCGAAGGCCTGCTCGACCCCGCCGCCGAGAAGGTGCGCCTCGAGAAGGAGTTGGAGCGCGCGCGCGCCTTCGTCACCACGCAGGAAGGCAAGCTGAAGAACGGGAAGTTCGTCTCGGGCGCGCCTCCCGAGGTGGTGGAGGCGGAGCGTGAGAAGCTGCGCACCCAGCTCGACAAGGTCGCCAAGCTCACCGAAGCGCTGGCGGACCTGGGCTGATGCTCAAGGAGTTCCTCGCGGCGCGGGCGAGGTACCGCAACAACTACGCGCACAGCAATCCGGGCATGCGCGATTTCCTGCGGTGGGTGGCCACGCGCACCGCGCCGCCCAAGCCGCGCGCGCAGCCCTTGGTCGCCAACGACCCCGGACAGTTGCGAGCCAACAAGGAAGCCCCAACCCTCACGTGGATCGGCCATTCCACCTTCCTGATCCAAGTCGAAGGCCGCAACATCCTGACCGACCCGATCTTCACGAAACGGGCGTCGCCCGTCTACTTCGCGGGCCCCAAGCGCGTCACGCCCCCGGGCCTCGCGATCGCGAACCTGCCGCGCATCGACTGCGTGCTGATCTCGCACGACCACCACGATCACCTCAACGCGCACAGCGCCCGGTCCGTGCTGCAACGCGCCAGGGAAGCGGGCGAGGCTCCCCCGCTCTTCGTCGTGCCCAAGGGCTTGGGACAATGGTTCCGCAAGCGCGGGTTCCCGCGCGTCGAGGAATTGGGATGGTGGGAAACCCTCGACGCGTCCGCCGCGCCCGAGCTGGGCCCGCTGCGCCTGCACGGCGCGCCCGTGCAGCATTGGAGCCAGCGTTTTCCGTGGGTGGTGAACCGCACGCATTGGAACGGCTTCGTGGTCGAAGGCGCGGGCGGAAAATTGTTCTTCCCTGGCGACACCGGCTACTCGCGCGACTTCGCCGAGATCCGCGCCCGCTACGGCGCGATGACCGCCGCGCTTTTGCCCATCGGCGCCTACGAACCGCGCTGGTTCATGGAGCCGATGCACACCAATCCCGAGGACGCCGTGCGCATCCACCGCGACCTGGGCGCGGAGCTTTCGGTCGCGATGCACTGGGGCACCTTCCCGCTCACCGACGAACCCTTCGACGAGCCGCCTCGGCGCCTGCGCGACGCGCAGCGCGCGGCGGGAGTGGCGGAGGACGCGTTCTGGGTGATGGGCCACGGCGAGACGCGGAGCCTCTCGCATTTGTGGGGCAAGGCCTGAACGTCAGCGCTTCAACGGACTGAAAGATCCAACGGGGCATGCCGCATATGTTGCGGGATGCTCCGACCAAGCAAGCGCAATATCGTCGGTGCTATGGCGGTCAGGGATATTTTTTCCGCATGCATCCGCCCCTGTACCCCAGGAAGCCTCACCCAGAACATCCCGTCGGGATGGTGCACTCCGTGAACGCTCCCCTGCCCGCTGAACATGCTTGAGAATCCGACGCTCTTCCCAACTGCGCTTCTCAGCAGGTCATTCTTCTCCGGCATGACATCCAATGCACAGTTATATGCCAATTTCCGGCCTTCACGGAGCACTCCACCAAATGATTGGCCCGCCAGAGTCATGCCCCGAAAAATTTGCAGGGCGGCTTCGGCCGCCCCTTCCGACTCAAACTCATATCCGAACTGGCCACCCATCGCTGGCAGCGCCTTGAAAGGCGCAGTGATGCCCGCGAAGCGCGCGAACTCCTCCAGGTCGTTGGGACGAAACAAGTCTGGCTCTCCGACCTCCCCGGGGAGAACTTTCCGCTGGCTGATGGCAGTGCACATGATCAAGACCGTATCCGGTTCGATCACCTTGCAAAATGCGCCCAGGAGGCGATCCATCTCGAGGAACCCGCAAAAGACCGGAGATTTCCTTGCCTCTGCCATGCTCAGCGAG
Organism: Fibrobacteria bacterium; assembly: GCA_036263275.1. GTDB lineage: Bacteria > Fibrobacterota > Fibrobacteria > UBA11236 > UBA11236 > UBA11236. The sequence goes on from DATAHJ010000286.1 coordinate 3,776, forward strand.
GCGCCGTGAAACACCGATTCCTCGGCATCTCCCCAAAAGTGATGCTGGAAATGGGCCGTGCTGTTGGAAAAAAAAGTCGCGAACTCCGGGCTTAGGTCGTGGTAAATGCGGCGAAACACGTCGAACTG
>DATAHJ010000287.1:0-2095 GCA_036263275.1 Fibrobacteria bacterium
GTTGCCGAAGCGCGCGGCGAGGAGGCAGGCCTCGTTGACGAGGTTCTCGAGGTCGGCGCCCGAGAGGCCGGGCGTGCCCTTGGCGATCTGCGCGGGATCCACGTCATCGGCGAGCGGCACCTTGCGCTTGGCGAGGTGCACCCGCAGGATTCCCTCGCGGCCCTTCACGTCGGGAAGGTCGACCACCACCTGGCGATCGAAGCGGCCCGGGCGGAGAAGGGCGGGATCGAGCACGTCGGGCCGGTTGGTGGCCGCGATCAGGATCACGCCGTCGTTGGCGGTGAAGCCGTCCATCTCCACCAGCAGCTGGTTCAGCGTCTGCTCGCGCTCGTCGTGACCGCCGCCCAGGCCGGCGCCGCGCTGGCGGCCGACGGCGTCGATCTCGTCGATGAAGATGATGCAGGGCGCGTTCTTCTTGCTCTGTTCGAAGAGGTCGCGCACGCGCGAGGCGCCCACGCCCACGAACATCTCGACGAAGTCGGAGCCCGACATGCTGAAGAACGGGACGTCGGCCTCTCCGGCCACGGCGCGCGCGAGCAGCGTCTTGCCCGTTCCCGGAGGACCCAGCAGGAGCACGCCCTTGGGAATGCGGCCCCCGAGGCGGCTGAACTTCGCGGGGTCCTTCAGGAAGTCGATGATCTCATGCAGTTCCTGCTTGGCTTCATCGCAGCCCGAGACGTCCTTGAACGTCACCTTCGGCTTGGTCTCGTCGGAGCCTCTCGGCTTCACCTTGCCGAAACCGAACACGCCGCGCGGCCCGCCCATCTGCCCCGACTGCCGGGCCATCATGAACCAGAAGAAGAACAGCAGAAGGAACATCGGCAGGATGCTGACGAGCAGGCCGGGCCAGCGGCTGGACTGCGCGAACTTCACCTTGATCCCGCGGCTATCCAAAACCTTGAGCACTTCGCCCACGGCCGATTCCACGTCGGGAAGCAAGGTCTTGAATTGCGTGGGACGCGCCTTCTCCGGCGATTCGCCGAGGCCCTTTTGAACGGCGATCTCCTCGGCCGTCGGACCGCGGACTCCCGTGAGTTCGTACCCTTCGCCGATGCGCGTGAGCGTCACCTCGGTGACCGGCCAGGCCGGATCGGCGATCAGGCGGCGAAACTGCGAATAGGGCATGTCCTTCGCGCTGTTGCCGGACTCCAGCATCTGCATGAGGAGCAGCGAAGCCGCGACCATCGCGATGAGCAGGAGGATGTTGCGGCGCGGCCAGCCGCTTCCCGGCTCGCCGGAGGGCTTGGGAGCTCCCGGCTTCTTGCGGCCCTTGCCATCCTCCGCGCGCTTGTCCGCGCGTTCATCCGTGGAAGACGGCTTTCCCCTTTCGACGAGGTTGGCTTTCTTGTCTTCGAAGGAATCGGACATGCGGGAGCTCCGGTGAAAACGCGGGGACGGCGCCCAGAAAGCGCGGGATGCGTTGAAAGAGCGCTGAAAAAGCGCCCCCCAAAAATACTCTTTCGGGGTGCGCGAATCGCGTTACGAGCGCACGGGTCGTTCGAAAATCGAACGCTTCGCGACGAGAATCCCGTTTTTTTCAGTCAGGAGGGTCGCGGCGTCCGCGCGCGCCCGGATGCGCGCGCTGCCGGAGGCCGCCTGACGCAAAAGCTCGGAGGCCAATTCGGGCGCGGGATCCAGCACGCCGAGGGCGCGCAACAACGCGCGCAACGCCGTCGCGTCCATTCCCCCGCGGAGCCATTCGACGGGCACGCCACCGAGCGCGAGCGCTTCCTCCTCGGGGTGCTCCGCGCGCGTCCATTTCTCCCAGGCGGGAACCAGCGCGGCCGTGTCCCGCGCGATGCGGAAGAGGCGCGCGTCGATATCCGGATCCTGCGCGCGCCACGCGGGAAGCAGGCGATGCCGCGCCCAGTTGCGCGGCACGCGCGCGTCGGCATTGGTGGAGTCCTCGCGCCAAGGCGTGCCGATCTCGCGCAGCCATGCGCGAAGCGCCGCGCGCGGAACCGGCAGCAGGGGCCGCACAAGGCCACCCGCGCGACGAAAGGGAACGCCGGCGAGCCCCGCGATGCCGGTGCCGCGCCACAGGCGCAACACGACGGTCTCCGCGACGTCGTCGCGATGGTGCGCGGTGAGGATG
>DATAHJ010000288.1:0-1850 GCA_036263275.1 Fibrobacteria bacterium
TGAGGTACCGGACGGGTTCGGTGAGGTCGGCCTCCACCGGGTTGTTCGCGTTGACGCCGAAGCCGTAGCGATAGGGGAGGAGGTCGGAGAAATCCTCGGGCACGCCGGTGGCGTTCGCATCAAGGCCCTTCTTGAACGGCACCCAGTCGAAGGTCGAGAGGCGCACGCCGATAATGAGTTTGGGCGCGGCCTGGCGGATGCCGGCGATGATCTCGCGCGCGAAGCGCGAGCGCTCCTCGAGCGTCTCGCCCCCGTATGGGCCCTTCCGGGTGAAGGCCGAGAGGAATTCGTGGCCGAGGTAGCCGTGGCACTGCTTCACGTCGACGAAGGGCACGCCCGACTTCTCCGCCAGCACGGCGGCGTTCACGTAGTCCTCGATCAGGCGCTTCACCTCGTCGTCCGTCATCACGGCCTGGTCGGCCTTCACGTTGTACTTGCGGTCGACAATCGGGTGCCGATAGGCGAGCGACGGCTCGAAGACGGTCTTGGCATTGGGGCGCGAGAAGCGGCCCGAGTGCGTGAGCTGATAGCCCCACAGCACGTCGTCGCTGGTTCCCATCACCCGGGCGTGCGCGTCGAGGGCGCGTTGCGCGGCTTCACGAATGAGGGGGGCGTTCTCCGCGTTCAGCACGAGCTGGTTGGGGTTGGCCCGGCCGTCGTGGCGCACGGCCATGGCCTCGAAGCCCCAGATGAGCTTGGCGCCCGACTCGCCGAAGCGTTCCCAGCGACGGACGAGGTCCGGGGTGGGTTTGCCGTCGGCCGTGGTGTCCCACCCCTCCATGGGATGGACGGCGTAACGATTCCCCACCTTGAAGCCGCCGATGTCGATCGGGGAGGCCAAGGGGGACTCCGGGGCCTTTTCGATGGAATCTTCGATCGGGAGTTCCACGCCCAAGACGGCCACCCTCTCCCGGAAGGCGGCGGCGGATTTCAGCGTCGGGATTTTTTTGATATCCATGGTTTCCTGTTGCGGAAGTCTTATTTCCGCATATATTATAGCCCGAACGAAACTTTTCTGCATGAAATTTCTCTCCGAAGCCACTTTATGACCGTATCGCAGGACGCAGAAAAACACGCCGTCCGCGTATGTTTTCGGGGTGCGAGCCTGTTCAGGCGCCCCGTTCGCACCCGTTTCCCCTTCCGGTTCGGCAAGGCGAGCATGACCGAAATGCCCGTGGTCTACGTCCGTTCCGAATGGGAACGCGAGGGGGGGCGGCCTTTCGAGGGTGTATCGGCCTCGGGAATTCCGCCCCTCTGGTTCGACAAGCGCGACGGGAAGACCGCCGCGGACAACGAGCGCGACCTGCTCGCCTCCTTGTCGGCCGCCATGGAGGCCTACCACGCGGCGGGCTTCGGCTCGGCCTGGGACCTGCATTGCGCCGTCACGCCTTCCGTGCGCGCCGCGCTTTCGGCGCAGGGGCAGGCTCCCTTGGCCGCGGGCTTCGGGCCCGCCCTGCTTGAGGCCGCCTGCGTCGACGGGCTGTGCCGGTCGACGGGGCTGTCCTTTTTCGCGGCCCTCAAGGGCGGCGCGTTCGGCGTTCCGGGCGACATCCTGGACGCCCTGCCTGAAAAGCCGACCGGCAGGATGGCGCTTCGCCATACCGTCGGCCTCGCCGACGCGCTGTACGCGTCGGAGGTGACGGAGCCCCTCCGTGACGGGCTTCCCGAGTCGCTCGAGGAAGTGGTGGAATTCTATCGCCCGCGCTACTTCAAGGTGAAGATCAGCGCCGACGCGGCGGAGACGCTGCCGCGGCTCGCTCGCATGGCGGAGATCCTCAAGAAAGCCGGCGACTATGCCGTCACGCTCGACGGCAACGAGCAGTTCGCCACGATGGACGCCTTCGCCGCCT
>DATAHJ010000289.1:0-11789 GCA_036263275.1 Fibrobacteria bacterium
GTCCCGCTGGACGATACGCACGTCGGGCAGGTCGGCCGTCCACTGGGTGACGGGAACTGCGGCGACCTCGCGCTCATCTTGTTCGAACCGCAACGTGTCCAGCGCGGCGGACCCCGCCAGCGCCGCGACGGGAGCCTTCCCCAGCACGTGATAACGTCCCAAGGCGTCGGTGGTGTCCGCGAAGCCCGCCGACGACAGCCGCACCGCGACCCCGGCGACCGGAACGTTGTCCCTGTCGATGACGCGGCCCGTCAGGCTGATTTCACTCCCCGTATCGGTCGTGCTGGACCCGCCCGCGACGCGCTCCCCCACGCACGAAACCAAGGCCAGCGAAACGAGGCCCCATGCAAGCGCTTCCAAAAGTCGCTTCATCAGGTCAGGACCTCGGGATTGGACTGCGGGTAGTACTGGATGTTGAGCTGGTAGATGCGATCGGCCGGCGCTTCCTCCCGGTGGGCGATCGCGCTGACCTCGGCCTTGAACTTCTGGAGCTTCCTGGCGATGAGGGCGCTGCCGTCCTTCGAGACGCTCAGCGTGACGGTCGAAAAAGTCCTCAGAGTCTTGGCGTCGGGGCCGAGCATCAGGATCTTCTTGGCCAGCTCCAGGCATTGGAGCTGGTATTGCCGCACCAGTTCCTCGCGCACGTTGCGGCCGGTGTCCAGCGTGCGGTCGACGGCCTTCCACACCTCGCCTTCACGACGGATGAGCCCGAGCTTTTCCAAAAGGGTCACGGAGGTCCGGGCTTGCCGGGGCGTGATGGCGGGAAACAGCCCCTTGGCCAGGCCCTCATAATCCCCGGCGAAGGGGCGCAACTGCAGCGAGGCGAACACGGCGGTGTGATGCCAGTGACGGTAGAACTCGTATTGTTCGGGCCGCACGAATTTGCGGGGAGTCCGGTTGAGGGCCACAAGCTGTTCGAAAAGATGCTCGCGTTCCTTGTCGTGCGTGCACTGGTTCAGGTCGACCATCACGCGGAAATAGCGGGCCTCGTCGTCGTCCATCCGCAGGGCGCGCACGAAGCGCTCCACGTACGTCCGGGTGAGGGAGCGCCTCCCCGCAATGACGTCGCTGAGAAAACTGCGGGTGTTGGGAAGCCCCAGGTCGGCGCAAAAGCGCAGGCGCGTGAAGGCGGGTTCCTGCTCCTGCCGCTTGGCTTGATAAGCCTCCAGGAACTTCCGGAAGTCGGCGAATTCGAAAAGGCTCGTGACCTGGGGATGCATGGAGGAAACCGTAGCTCCCATGCGCGACAGGTTCAAGCGGAAAGCGGCTGAAAACCCGATGTTCTCAGAAATTACGAACCGCTCCCCCGTTTTATCTTTCGTGCATGCTCCCCGAAGTTTTCTTCGCCTACATCACCTGCAAGGACGCCGACGACGCGCGCCGCATCGGGAAGGCCCTCGTGACGGAGCGGCTGGCGGCCTGCGCCAACATCCTGCCGGGCATGGAATCGCATTATTGGTGGAACGGCAAGGTCGAGTCTTCGCGGGAGGCCGTGTTGATCGCGAAGACACGCGGCGAAGCCCGCGACGCCCTGTTGGAACGAGTCCTGGACCTGCACCCTTATGAGACGCCCTGCGTGGTTTTCTTGCCCGTCTCGGGCGGCAATCCCGGGTACCTCGACTGGATCGCCCGGGAATCCGAGTCGCCCTGACGAGGGACGAGACCATGGCCCGCCGCGACCTCCGTTCCCCGCGCCTTTTCGTCGCGATCCGTTTTCCGGAGGCCGTGGCGGAAGCGCTGGAGGACATCGCCTTCGGAGTCTCCGGCGCGTCGTGGAATCCTTCGGAGCAATACCACCTGACCCTTCGTTTTGTCGGGGACCCCTCTCCCCTGTCGACGCGCGATGTGGGACGGGCCTTGGGCGAAGTGCGCGCGGAAGCCTTCGACCTCGATTTGCGCGGCAGCGGGCATTTTCCCCTGCGCGGCGATCCCGAGACCCTTTGGATTGGGGTCGCGGAGAACCCGGCACTTGTGAGCCTGCAGCGACGCGTGGAAGCGGCGCTGCGCCGCGCGGGAATTCCGGCCGAAGGAAGAAACTTCCACCCGCACGTGACCTTGGCGAACGTGAAGGGTTGCGACCCGGGCGAGGTGGGAGAATTTCAGGTTGAGAACGGACTCTTCCGGCTTGAGGGAATCCGGGTGGAGGAATTCCATCTGTGCTCGAGCATTCTCCGCGCCGAAGGAGCCGTGCATGAGGTGGAAGCGAGTTATGAATTGAAGCCGGCCTGACGCGCTGCGGCGGCCTCCATCTTACGGGTGGAAGCGCGTTTCAACATTTACTTCGATGTCAAATCTTGTTCGCATCCCGGAAGTTGGAGGGAAAGCGCGAAGCTCCGTATTATTTTTTGGCGCTTTCCATGAACGGCAATCCTCCATTCCCTCAGGCGCGGAACCCAAAGTATCGGCGAGTCGGCGTCCTTGCGTCGACATTCGCGGCGGCGATCTTCGCCTCCTGCGCTCCCTCCGCGAAACTCACCGTCATCGATCCCGTGATGAGGTCACCGAACCCTGGAAGCGTCGATGTCTTCCTGGATGCGGGCTCGATACCCTACGCCTACAAGGAAATAGCCGTGATCGTCGTCGAGGACGGCTCCAAGCGTCCGGCCAGTGAATTGCTCGAGGCCGCCGTTGAAAAGGCGCGGAGCGTCGGCGCGGAGGGCGTATTGGTCCTGGCGCGCGAAAGAAAATTCGGCGGATACGTCCGTGTGCAGGGGGAGACTGTGCCGATCAGTCTCCGGGTGCTGAGGGTCTCGGCGATCGTAGCGACGGGAGGCTTCAAACCCTGAAGCAAGGTTGTCGTCCCCTGATTCCTTAGGCCTTCCGCGCCACGCCCAGGTAGGATAGCTTCAGGGACGACGTCAGGACGAAGCGGAAATCCTCCGGCACGACGCGCGTCGCCAGCATTTTCCAGAAGGCGCACCGCCGGAAATCGGGCCGCACTCCCGTCCAGGCCATCGGTTCCATGCCAGATGCGCGACAGTATCCTGCCAACTCCTCCGGCCTGATGAAGAGGCGCAGCACGTGCATTCGCTCCGGCGTATTGCGCACAAACCATTCCGCGCCCTTGATGATGACCAGCCACGCCAAAAAATTTCGGCTAAAGGTGTGGAAGAAGAACAGTCCACCCCGCCGCAGCACGCGCGCGGCCTCCCGGACGGCGGCGGCCGGTTCCTCGACATGTTCGAGGAAATCCATCGACGCCACGACGTCGAAGGCGCCGTCGGGATACGGAAGGGCGAATGCATTGCCCTGAACGTACCTGACGGAGGCCTCCACGCCCTGCGAGATCCGCAAGGTCGGCAACGAGGCGTCCAGGGCATGCACCTCGTGCCCGTCGGCACGGAGCGCCCGCGCGAGAAACCCGGCTCCGCAGCCGATGTCGAGGATTTGGAGCGGCGGACGCGCGAGGTCCTCGGTTTCCACGGCGCTCGCGGGCGTGGAGGAGGGGAACGGTCCCAACAGCCGCTCCAACTGCTCCTTGACCCATGCCTGCTTCGCCACTCCTTCGGCCCGCAAGAGCGCGACGGGATCGTCCTGGGCGTGCAACCAACGTTCGCCCAGGCCGTCGTAAAAGGCGTTGTTTACGGCTTTGCCGCTTTGGGAGCCCATGGCCCGTTCCAATAGAGGGTTTGCCAGAGAAAGAACGTCGAGACGAGAATCGCCTGAAGGATCAGCCACTTCGTGTCGTCCGTCATCCACAACAGGAACATCGCGAGAAAGAGCACCGGATGCAGGACGAAGAGAACCGCATGCAGCCATTGTTCGCCGGGCACGCAGTACCGCGCGTGGACCCACTCGTCCTTCGTGATGAAGAGGCAGGAGAAGGCCGCCCCCCCGACGAATATCGCCATCCACATGGCCGTCGGCGGGAGCAGGATCGCGATCAGAAGCGGCGCCAGGACGGTCAAGGTGTCGAGCGGATGCCCGATGCGTTCCCATCGCGGCACGGAACGTCTTTGATGAAACCCGAATTCATCCACGGCCATGAACGCGCCCTGCAGGACGAAAACGAGGAGCGCGAGCGGCACGAGGGGCACGTGACCTAAACCTTCCGCATCACCGCGCCGTAAATCGTGAGGCCCGGGCCGAACGCGAGGCTCACAACCGGCGTTCCGACCGTCACGGAAGGATCCCGAACGATTCTATCCCAAATATGGGGCAACGTCGCCGAGGACATGTTGCCGCGTTCGAAGAGGATTTCACGCGAGGCGCGCAGCTGACCCGCCTCGAGCTTCATCCATTCCTGCACCTTGTCCACGATGCGGGGACCACCCGGATGCACCGCCCATACCGCGCGCTCCAGCTCGGCGCGCGAAAGCCCGGATGAGGCCGCCAGCGCGTCGGTGAAGGAATCCAGCTCCGGCCCGACCTTGTCCGGCACATCGCGCGAGAGCGTCATGCGCATGCCGAAATCACCCGGTGCCCATTGGATGTCGACGAGGGATCCCGGGACGATGCGCTCGGCGAAGCCCAGGACCTCAAGCCCTCCCCCCTCGGCGGAATCGCCCAGGCTATAGCGGATGAACCCGTCGGCGAAGAGCGACTGCACCACCAACTGCTCGGGCTCGTGGCGCGCCGGGTTGAGGTGCAGCGAGCAGACCTCGGTGTGCACGATGTCGCAACGATTGCCTGAATTGCCGGATGCCCCTGAGGCCCGATAACCCGCCGCGATGCGGACGGCAGGCAGGGCGGCGTAGCAGCCCATGTGGTAGGCGTGCGTCACGCGCGTGCGGGATTGCCAGCCCCGCTCCTCGATCAGCACCTGCGGCGCGGAGGGCGCGGCATAGCCGGTGCAAGTGACATGCACGATCTCCCCGGGAGGCGCTTCTTCCCCCGCGTACAAGGCCCGTACGGCGCGCTCCGCGAAGGCCGCGAAGGCATCCATGCGGGCGGCGGTGGACACGCCCTCGGGCTTGCGATCCAGGGGGAAAAGCTCCTTGCCCGCGAAATCTTCATCGAGGAATTCCCCGATGTCGCTGTAGCGATGTCCTACCGTCTCAGGCGAGGGGGCGAAGCGCCTTAGGTGACGCTCCATTTGGCGGCGGAATGCTCCGGGGTCGAAGTCCGGTTCGTGAGCATTCCGGGTCTGTTCGGCTCGCGCATGGGCGGCCGCCAGCCAGTTGACCACGTCGGTATGCGAGCCGCGATGAGCCGGCAGGTGAACCCGGAAATCGGAGAGGATGGGACGGCCGGGCATGGATGCAAGATACACGCCAAGCGGAGGTGGAATTCGGCATCCCTCCCGCCTTCCGGCCCCGGCGCCTTACTTCCGGCTGTAGACGACCTTCTTGGAGCCGGCGTCGCAGCTGCCGACGACCTTGCGCCCGCCCACGTCGGCGTTGGCGACGATATCGAGCGAATACTTCTTGACGCCCTTGGTGTCGAGCCTCGATCCGATCTCGGACTTCAGGTCCTCGCAGACCTTCACGCCGGGCGCGGGCCGGGCGACCATCGCGACCAAGGAGCCGGCCACGACGACCGCACCCGCAACCCACAACCATTGCTTCTTCATGACGATTTTCCGGATAAGGGTGAAAAGCGGACGGCAGAGAAATAACAATCCTCGGACCCGGGCGGCTGCCGAAAAACCCGGGAACCCCGACGAAAACCCCCTCCCCTGCCCAAACAAAAACCCCTCCCGGAGCCTGCCCCCGCGTAGGCGGGGGTTTCCGGAAGGGGTCTTTGAAGTTGCGTGAACCCGAACCTTAGACGGTCGCTTCAGCCAGCGAGTGGTTCTTCGACTCGAGGCGCGAGACGTGCCCCGAGAGGAACGCGTCCACCGAGCGCGCGCACTCGCGCCCCTCGGAGATCGCCCACACCACCAGCGACTGGCCGCGGCGCATGTCGCCCGCGGCGAAGACGCCCTTCACCGAGGTCGAGTAGTCCTTGAGGTTCGCCTTCGCGTTGCCGCGCTCGTCCTTCTCCACGCCCAGCTGGTCGAGCAGGTTATGCTCGGGGTGCAGGAAGCCCATGGCGAGATAGACGCGCTCCGCCGGCATGATGAACTCGCTGCCGGGGATTTCTGTGAACTTGGGGCCGTTCCACTCGAGGCGCACCGCGCGGATGCCGGTGAGGTTGCCTTCGGCGTCCTTGAGGAACTCCTTCGAGAGCACCGACCAGTCGCGCGTGCAGCCTTCGGCCTGCGACGACGAGGTCGAGAGCATGCGGGGGCCCGGGTGAGTCGGCCAGGCCGTCTCGACGGTGCGGCCCTCGGGCGGCTTGGGCAACAGCTCGATCTGGGTCACCGACTTCGCCCCGTGGCGGATGGAGGTGCCCACGCAGTCGGAACCCGTGTCGCCGCCGCCGATGACGACGACGTTCGCGCCCGTGGAGAGGATTTCCTCCTCCTTCGGGATCTTGTCGCCCGCAACGCGCTTGTTGTTCTGGCGCAGGAAGTCCATGGCCACGTACACGCCTTTGGCGTCACGGCCCGGGATGGGCAGGTCGCGCGCCAGCGTGGAGCCGCCGGCGAGCACGACGGCGTCGAAGGCCTTCAGCTCCTCGACGGAGATGTTCTTGCCCACTTCGGCGTTGAGGCGAACCGTCACGCCCTCGGCGGCCATGAGGTCGACGCGCTTCTGCACCCACTTCTTGGCGAGCTTGAAGTCGGGAATGCCGTAGCGAAGCAGGCCGCCGGCGCGATCGGAACGCTCGTAGAGCGTGACGAGATGGCCGGCCTTGTTCAACTGGTCGGCCGCGGCCAAGCCCGCAGGCCCGGAGCCGATGACGGCGACCTTCTTGCCCGAACGATGCGTCGGAGGATTCGGCTTCATCCAGCCCTGCGACCACGCGTAGTCGATGATCGAGACCTCGATGTTCTTGATCGTCACGGGGGGCTTGTTGATTCCCAGCACGCACGCCGACTCGCAGGGAGCCGGGCAGATGCGGCCGGTGAACTCGGGGAAGTTGTTGGTGGAGAGCAGCGTGCGGAGCGCGTTCTCCCACTTCCCGTTGTACACGTGATCGTTGAAGTCGGGGATGATGTTGCCCAGCGGGCAGCCCGTGTGGCAGAACGGGATGCCGCAGTCCATGCAGCGCGCGCCCTGGACCTGCACCTCCTCGGGCGGCATCTGCACCACGAACTCGTCGTAGTTCTTGGTGCGTTCCTCCACCGGAAGGTACGACGGGACCTTGCGGTCGAATTCCTTGAAACCAGTGACCTTGCCCATCGCGATTACCCCTTCACCTGCGCTTCGGCGCGCATTTCGGCCATGGCGCGCTTGTAGTCGCGCGGCATCACCTTGACGAACTTCGTGAGGCTGTTCTTCCAGTCGGCGAGCACGGACTTGGCGGCCGCGCTGCCCGTGTACTCCAGGTGGCGCTCGATGCGGCCCTTCAGCTCGATGGCCTCCTCGGCCTCCGTGACCTCCTCGAGGTCCACCATCTCGCGGTTCACGCTGGCCGGGGCCTTGCCCTCGGGGTCGAACAGGTAGGCGACGCCGCCGCTCATGCCCGCGCCGAAGTTGCGGCCGATCGAGCCGAGCAGCACGAGGCGGCCGCCGGTCATGTATTCGCAGCCGTGGTCGCCGCAAGACTCGGCGACGACTTCCGCGCCCGAGTTGCGCACGCAGAAGCGCTCGCCCGCCTTGCCGCGGATGTAGGCCTGGCCGCCGGTCGCGCCGTAGAAGCACACGTTGCCGACGAGCACGTTCTCGGCCGGGTCGAAGGTGGAGACCTTCGGCGGGTAGACGATGATCTTGCCGCCCGAGAGCCCCTTGCCGACGTAGTCGTTGGCCTCGCCCTCGATCTCGAGCGTGACGCCCGGCGCCGCGAAGGCGCCGAAGCTCTGTCCGGCCGAGCCGGTGAACTTCAGGTGGATGGTATCCTCCGGAAGGCCCGGCGCGCCGTACTTGCGGGTGACGTTGGACGAAAGGATCGTGCCGACCGTGCGGTGGACGTTACGGATCTCGAAGTTCGCCTTCACCGGCTTGCCAGACTCGAGCGCCGGCTTGGCAGCCTCCATGAGCTTCCAGTCCAGCGCCTTGTCGAGGCCGTGGTCCTGCACGTCGCAGCAGTGCATGTTGCCCACCTGACGGTCGCCGAAGGCGTACAGCAGGCGGCCGAGGTCGAGGTGCTTCGCCTTCCAGTGCTTCACGCCCTCGCGGGCCTTCAGCATGTCGACGCGGCCGACCATCTCCTCGACGGTGCGGAAGCCGAGCGCCGCCATCTGGCGGCGGAAGTCCTCGGCTAGGAACAGGTAGAAGTTCACCACGTGCTGCACTTCGCCGGGGAACAGCTTGCGCAGGTCCTCGTCCTGGGTGGCGATGCCGACCGGGCAGGTGTTGAGGTGGCACTTGCGCATCATGATGCAGCCCATGGCGATGAGGCCGCCGGTGGCGACGCCCCACTCCTCGGCGCCCAGCAGCGTCGCGATCGCGATGTCGCGGCCCGTGCGGAGCATGCCGTCGGTCTGCAGCACCACGCGCGAGCGCAGGCCGTTCTTGATGAGCACCTGGTGGGCCTCGGCGAGCCCGAGCTCCCAGGGAAGGCCCGCGTGCTTGATGGAGGTCTGGGGCGAGGCGCCCGTGCCGCCGTCGTAGCCCGAGATCAGGATCACGTCGCTGTGCGCCTTGGCCACGCCCGCGGCCACGGTGCCCACGCCCACCTCGGCGACCAGCTTGACGCTGATGCGGGCCTTGTCGTTGCTGTTCTTCAGGTCGAAGATCAGCTGCGCGAGGTCCTCGATGGAGTAGATGTCATGGTGCGGCGGCGGGGAGATCAGCCCGACGCCCGGCGTGCTGTGGCGCGTCTTGGCGATGAACTTGTCGACCTTCCAGCCGGGCAGCTGTCCGCCCTCGCCGGGCTTGGCGCCCTGCGCCATCTTGATCTGGATCTCGTCGGAGTTGACGAGGTACTCGCTCGTCACGCCGAAGCGGCCCGAGGCCACCTGCTTGATGCTCGAGCGCATGCTGTCGCCGTTCGCGAGCGGCTTGAAGCGGCTCGCGTCCTCGCCGCCCTCGCCCGTGTTGGAGCGGCCGCCGATGCGATTCATGGCCAGGGCCAGCGTGGTGTGCGCCTCCCAGCTGATGGAGCCGAACGACATCGCGCCGCTGGCGAAGCGCTTCACGATCGCCGAGGCCGGTTCCACTTCTTCAAGGGGAATCGGGGTCGAGGCGGCGAAGTCGAGCAGGCCGCGCAGCGTGAGGGGCGCGTCGCCCTGCACGTCGATCAGGCGGGCGTACTCCTCGTACACCTTGTAGTCGTTCGTGCGCACGGCGTGCTGCAGCTTGTGCACCACGTCGGGGGTGAGCATGTGCCGCTCGCCGCGCTGGCGCCACTGGTACTGTCCGCCCACCTCGATGTCGGTCGGAATGTCGTCGCCGCTCTCCGCGGTGGCGGGCCACGCGAAGCGATGGCGCAGCAGCGTCTCCTCTTCCAGCGTGGCGAGGTCGATGCCGCCCAGGCGCGAGGCCGTGCCGGTGAAGTATTCGTTCACCAGCGCGTCCCCGAGGCCGACGGCCTCGAAGATCTGCGCGCCGATGTACGACTGGATGGTCGAGATGCCCATCTTGGAGATGACCTTGAGCAGGCCCTTGTTCACGGCCTTCACGAAGTTCTGCTCCGCCTTCTCGAGCGTCAGGCCGTCCTTGAACAGCTTGCGGCGGCGCATGTCCTCGATGGTCTCGAAGGCGAGGTACGGATTGATGGCGCTCGCGCCGTAGCCCAGCAGCAACGCGAAGTGGTGCACTTCGCGGGCCTCACCCGTTTCGATCACGATGCCGCAGCGGGCGCGCAGGCCCTCGCGGATCAGGTGGTGATGCACGGCGGAGACCGCCAGCAGCGACGGAACGGCCGCGTGGCCCGAATCCACCGGACGGTCGGAGAGCACGAGGACGTTGTAGCCTTCCTGCACGGCCTCGGAGGCCTGCTGGCGAATGCGCGCCAGCGCCTTGCCTAGGCGGCCCTCGCCGCCCTCGGCCTTGAACACCAGCGGGATGGTCTTGGCCTGGAAGTGGTTCTTGTCGACCCAGCGCAGGCGCTCCAGCTCCTCGTTGGTGAGGACGGGATGCGGCAGCTCGATGGTGCGGCAGTGGTCCGGAGTCTCCTCGAGGAGGTTGTCCTCCTTGCCCACGAAGGTCGTGAGGGACATCACCATCTCCTCGCGATCCTTGTCGATCGGGGGGTTGGTCACCTGCGCGAACAGCTGGTGGAAGTAGTCGAAGAGGTTGCGGCTCTTGTCGGACAGCACGGCCAGGGCCGCGTCGTTGCCCATGGAGCCGAGGGCTTCCTCGCCCGCGTTCACCATGGGCGACATCAGGACCTTGAGGTCCTCGAGCGTATAGCCGAAGAACTTCTGGCGCTTGAGCACCGTCTCGGGATCCGGCTGGCGCGGCTCGCGCGTCATCGGCAGGCTCGCCAGGTCGATCTTGCCCTTGCGCAGCCACTTGCCATAGGGGCTCTGCGAAGCCATCTGGAGCTTGATCTCCTCGTCGGGGATGATCCGGCCCTCGGCCAGGCTCACCACGAACATCTTGCCGGGCTGCAGGCGGCCCTTGAGCACGATGCTCTCGGCCGGGAACGGCAGCACGCCCGCCTCGGACGCCATCACCAGGATGTCGTCCGAGGTGAGCTGGTAGCGCGAGGGACGCAGGCCGTTGCGGTCGAGCGTCGCGCCGATGATCTCGCCGTCGGTGAAGGCCACCGACGCCGGGCCGTCCCACGGCTCCATGATCGTGCCGTGGTACTCGTAGAAGTCCCGCTTCGCCGGGCTCATCTCGGGATCCTTCTCCCAGGCCTCGGGGATCATCATCGCCATCACGTGCGGCAGCTTGCGGCCGCCCATCAGCAGGAGCTCCACCACGTTGTCGAGCTTGGCCGAGTCGGACCCGTTGGGATCGATGATCGGAAGCAGCTTCTTGATCTCGTCGGCCGTGAACAGCTTCGACTCGAGCAGCGACTCGCGGGCGCGCATCCAGTTCTCGTTGCCGCGCAGCGTGTTGATCTCGCCGTTGTGCGCGAGGTAGCGGAACGGATGGGCCAGCGGCCAGGTCGGGAAGGTGTTGGTCGAGAAGCGGCTGTGCACCAGCGCCAGCGCGGACTCGAAGTCCGCGTCGGTCAGGTCCGGGAAGTAGCCCAGCACCTGCGTCGAGGTGAACAGGCCCTTGTACACGATGGTGCGGCACGACAGCGAGCCGCAGTAGAAGCTGTTCGCGCCGGCCAGGCCGCTCTCGCGGATCGTGCGCTCGGCGTGCTTGCGCACCACGTACAACTTGCGCTCGAAGGCCGCCGTGTCCGGCGCGTCGGCGCCGCGAACGAAGAAAGCCTGCTCGTGCGACGGCTCCACCGACTTCACGGACTCGCCCACTTCGCCGTTGTTCGTCGGCATGACGCGCCAGCCGAGGATGCGCTGGCCGCACTCGGCTGCGCACTTCTCGAACAGCTTGCGCACGGACTCGCGCTGCGTCTTGTCGTGGGGCAGGAACAGCTGCGCCACGCCGTAATCGCCCGCTGCCGGCAGCTTGATGCCGATTTCGCCGGCCTTCTTCGCGAAGAACTTGTGGGGGATCTGCGTCAGGATGCCCGCACCGTCGCCGGAGTTGGCCTCGGCGCCCGCGGCGCCGCGATGCTCCAGGTTCACCAGCAGTTGGATGCCTTGCGCGACGATGCTGTGGGATTTCTTTCCCTTGATATGCACCACGAAGCCGACGCCGCAGGCATCGTGCTCGTTACGGGGATCGTACAGGCCCTCGGCTGCGCCCAGGGTGAACCCTTCCGTGCGGGGAAATCCACTGTTCATCTCGACCCTCTCGAAAACACGCAAAATCGCGCAAAAAGGACGCGCTCCGCCC
>DATAHJ010000290.1:0-6962 GCA_036263275.1 Fibrobacteria bacterium
CGACATCTTCTTCTACCACCTCGACGTGCTGGACAACGCCTTCTCCTCGCTGGCGGAAGGCGACCCGGTGGAGTTCCGCCTGGGGCGGAACGAAAAAGGAATCACGGCGCGCGAAATTTCCCCGAAGGATGACGACGATTAATTGATGGGCACGCGCATGTGGGGGCAATGATCATTTGCCCCCACAATGGGATGGGTTTACATCAACCGCGCGTGCCAGCTGTCGCGCGCGGGCAGCGCGAAGCGACCGCCCAAGACGGCGTCGGTCTCGCGCACCGTGGTGTCGTACACCACGGTGTCGGGCGTGACGCCTCCGGAAGCGGCGAGCGCCCGGAACGCGGGGCGGTCCACGTCGGTCACGGAGCCCGAGGCGTCGCGGTAAAAGACGCGCGCGCCGCCGGTCCATTCGACGCCGCGCTTCGCGCCGGCTTCCTTCAGGAAGAACAGCAGCGCGTCGCGCGAGCATCCCGCGATCTCGGCGGGACGGTGCGACACCACCACGAAGCGATTGTCCACCAGCGCGCCCGCGCCGTCCACCGGCGCGCCGTGGCTGGCCCAGCCCGAGAGGAACCGGTTCAGCTCGGCGAGAAGCGAGGCGCCATCCTCCGCGCCCAAGGTGCGCGTGGCGGGGAAGACGAGGCAGGGTTCGCCGGCGTAGCCGCGCAGCGGGGCGGAAGATTCGGGTGCGGTCATTGGGCCAGGATCTGGTGGTGAAGGTTGGCGGTGGCGCCCGTCGACCAGTCGATGCCGACCCAACGGGAACGGTGCAGCACGAGGCCTTCCGGACCCATCCAGGTGGTGCCGATCCCGCGCAACACGCCCGCGTACCAGGTGGTCTCGGCGAACGCCCAGCATTCGTGACGAGTGTTGGAGATCTTCAAGGTATCGAGGCCGGACAGTTCGCGGACGAAGCGCGATTCGCCGAACGTCGTGTCGAGAC
Organism: Fibrobacteria bacterium; assembly: GCA_036263275.1. Lineage (GTDB taxonomy): Bacteria > Fibrobacterota > Fibrobacteria > UBA11236 > UBA11236 > UBA11236. The sequence goes on from DATAHJ010000290.1 coordinate 941, forward strand.
GCCATCCGACCGCGGGGGTCGCGGGGAAGGGAAGGTCTGGGCCCGGATCGGGAACCACGTTGCTGTCGAGAAGGAGTTTTCCCGGACGGAAGCCCAGCCGCGCCACGGCGGAGGCGCCCACGGGGCCTTCATAACCCTTCGGCGCGAAGGTCATGCGCCCCAGCGTGTCGCCGCCGATCACGGTGTCCGCGCCCCGCGTCGCGTCGAGCGACAGGTCGGCGAGCAGGGAATCGCTGGAGCCCTTCCGGTGGAGGGTTTCCTGCCAGAGGTAGGTGCGGGTCGCCTGGCTCGCGAAGGCGTCGCTCTCGGGATGCAAGGTCGCCGGCGCGGAAATGAAGCGGCTGGAACCGCCTCCTCCTCCGCCCAGCAGGTTGCAACCTCCCAGCAGGAGCACGGCTCCGGCGATCAGGACGAGCGGAATGCGATTTCGCGACGGCTTCACGTCCCCAATATACCTAGTTGCCGAATCTATCTTGCCCGGCATGGGAAACGCCGGAACTCCGCTCGAAAGGCTGCGTGCCTTGGGCCTCGAACTCCCCGAGCCTCCGGCGCCCAGGGGGTGGTATGTTCCCGTGATGAGAACGGGAACCCTCGCTTTCGTATCGGGGCAGTTGCCGATTCGGGGTGGAAAGGTCGCGCTCACGGGAGCCTTGGGGGGCGGGATTTCGGTCGAAGAGGGCCGCGAGGCCGCGCGCCTATGCATGCTCAACGTGCTGACGGCCCTTCAGGGGAACGGGGTTTCGCTGGAATCGGTTCGCCGCGTGGTGAAGGTGACGGGATTCGTGCGCTCCTCGCCCGATTTCGGCGATCAGCCGCTGGTGCTCAATGCGGCGTCGGAACTGCTCACCGACATCTTCGGCGAGGCGGGCCGCCATGCCCGCGCGGCGGTGGGCGTCGCGGCCCTGCCGCTCGGCGCGGCGGTGGAGATCGAGGCGATCTTCGAGGTGGGAGAATCGAAATGACGAAAGATGGAATGATGAAATGATGGAACGAGGCAGTCATCGTTCCATCATTTCATCATTCCATCTTTTTCCTCAGCAATACTGTTCGATCGCCTGCGCCACGTCCGCGCCGATCTCGTGCGCGTCGCGGCCCGAGATCTGGTAGCGCTCCAGCATGAACACCACGTCGCCGTCCTTGATCAGGGCGATGGCCGGGGAGGAAGGCGCGTAGCCCACGAAGTGCGAGCGCACCGCGTTGGTCGCGTCGCGGTCGTTGCCGGCGAACACGGTGATGGAGTGGTCGGGGCGCTTGGCGGTCTTGGAGAACCCTTCGGCGACGCCGGGACGCGCCTGCGCGGCGGCGCAGCCGCACACCGAGTTCACCACCACGAGCGTGGTGCCCTTTTCGGACAGCACCTTCTCGACGGCGTCGGGGGTGCGGGTTTCCTGGATTCCGAGAGCGGTCAGTTCCTCGCGCATCGGGGCGATCATTTCCTCGTCGTACATCATGGTAAACCTCCGGAGTATGAAGGAAAAATAGCTAATGCGGGGTTGTCAGTTGTCCGTTGTCGGTTGTCGGCAACGAAGTCGATTTATTCTGAAACGCTTTCTGATTTCTCTCGCGAAACCACGCGAATTTCTCCCGAAAACTGACAACGACGACGGAAGGTTTCGAAGGATGGCGACAACCGACAACTTCGAAGGAAAGCCCTCGAAGTCCACCGAAAACCCTTCGCCTACAGGGGGTTGAACCCCTCCCACGCCTTTTGGCACGCTTCGATCTGCAGTTCCTTGCGCTTCTTTTTATGCCACGTCGGGTCGGAAGGCAGCAGGCCGAAGTTGAAGTTCATCGGCTGGAATTCGGGGTTCGGATGCGTGAGGTGGTCGGTCAGCGCGCGGACGCAGGTGCCCTCGGGCCAGTTGAACGCCTCGTTGCCCGCGAGGGCGGCATGCAGGCAGGAGGCCGCGTAGAATCCGGTCGAGAGCGCTTCGGTGTAGCCTTCGGCGCCCGTGATCTGTCCCGCGCAAAAGATCTTCGTGCCTTTCAAGCGGAGTCCCCGCGTAAGGACGCGCGGCGCGTCGAGGAACGTGTTGCGGTGCATCGCGCCCAGGCGCGCGAACTCGGCCATGCGCAGGCCGGGAATCTTCGTGAGGATTTCCTTCTGCGTGCCCCACTTGAGGCGCGTCTGGAAGCCCACGAGGTTGTAGAGCGACTTCTGCGCGTTCTCGGCGCGCAGCTGGATGACGGCGCGCGGCACCTTGCCCGTGCGCGGATCCATCAGGCCCACGGGGCGCATGGGCCCGAAGCGCAGCGTGTCCCTGCCGCGCCGCGCCATCTCCTCGATCGGCAGGCAGCCCTCGAACAGCTGGCCCTTCTCGAAAGGCTTGGCTTCCACGGTGTCCGCGGCCACGAGCGCCTCGACGAACGCTTCGTACTGTTCCTTGTCGAGCGGCACGTTGAGGAAGTCCGGGGCGTCACCCTTGTCCCAGCGATTCTTCGAGTAGAGGAATTCTTCCTCGAGGCTGTCGGCGAAGACCACGGGCGCGATGGAGTCGAAGAAATAGAGGCGCTCTCCGCCTCCGATGGCGGAGACGCGGGAGAAAAGATCCTTCGCCAGCGCTTCCGAGGTCAGCGGCCCCGTCGCGAGGATGGTCCAGGCATCGGGATCGAGCGCGGTGACCTCGCCGCGCACGAAGCGGATGTTGGGGCGCGATTCCAGCGCCTCGCGAACCTTCGCGGAGAAGACGTCGCGGTCGACCGCGAGGCTTTCGCCCGCAGGCACGCGCGACGCGAAGGCGAGCGGCAGGAGCTTGGAGCCGAGGCGCCCGATCTCTTCCTTGAGCAGGCCGTGGGCGGAGGTGAGCGCGAGGCCCTTCAGCGAGTTGGAGCAGACCAGCTCGGCGGGCGCGTCGGTCTTGTGCGCCGGGGTCGCGACCTCGGGGCGCATCTCGTGCAGGACGACTTCATGGCCGGCGTCGGCCAACTGCAGCGCCGCCTCGCTGCCCGCGAGCCCGGCGCCGATGACGTGCAGGGGACTCAATGCCTGAAGTGCCTCGTCCCCGTGAACGTCATCGACACGCCCAGCTTGTCGGCGGTGGCGATCACCTCGGCATCGCGGAGCGAGCCGCCCGGCTGCACAATGTGGCGGATGCCGCCTTCATGCGCGGCGACGACGTTGTCATCGAAGGGGAAGAAGGCGTCCGACGCCATCACGCAGGTGGCCAGCGCGTCGTTCACGAATTTTTCGGCGGCTTCACCCGTCAGGCCCTTCTCCGCCGCGATGCGGCCGAGATTCTCCCGCGCGCGCGGCTGCGCGAGCTTCACGTTCGAATCGATGCGGTTCGGCTGGCCCGGGCCCATGCCCACCAAGGTGTAGGCGCCGGGTGCGTACTCGTAGCCGAGTACGATGGCGTTGGACTTGACATGCTTGCAGGCCTTCCAGGTGAACTCGGCCAAGGGGCGCATGCCCTCCGGCAGCTTCGCCGACGTGGCGGGCTCCCACTTGCGGAACAGGTCGACGTCGCGATCCTGCTCCAGCATGCCGCCGAGGATGTGTTTGTACACCTTGCGATGCTTCGGCGGCGCCATCGTGCCGACGTCGAGCAGTCGGATGTCCTTGCTCTTCTTCTGCAGGTACTCGAGCGCGTCGGCGTCGAAGCCGGGGGCGATGAGCAGTTCCACGAAGCGGCCCTTGAGGCGCTCGGCGGTGGCGAGGTCGACCTTGCGCGACACCGCGATCACCGAGCCGAAGGCCGAGACCGGATCGCCCTGCCAGGCGGCCTCGAAGGCCTCCGGGAGCGTTGCGCCCGTGGCGTAGCCGCACGGGTTGAGGTGCTTGATGACGGAGACGGCGGGCGCGGCCTGAAGGTCGCGCACGGCCTCGAGGGCCGCGTCGGCGTCGACGAGGTTGTTGTAGCTCAGTTCCTTGCCGTGGAGCTGCTTCGCCGAGCCGAGGTTCGATTCCCCGCCCGAGACGGATGCGTGCTCGGGGAAGAAGGTCGCCTTCTGGTGGTCGTTCTCGCCATAGCGCAGCGTCGTGCCCGGGCGGAAGCCGAGGCGCAAGGTCTGTTCGCCCAGCAGGGCCTTGGAGAAGTGCCCGTCGATGGCCGAGTCGTAGTCGGCGGTATGGCGATAGGCGCCCACGGCGAGGCGGCGGCGCGTCTCAAGCGTCGTCGAGCCCGCGGCCTGAAGCTCCGCCAGCACGGGCGCATAGTCGGCGGGATCGCAGATCACCGTCACGGAAGCGTGGTTCTTCGCCGAGGAGCGCAGCATGCTGGGCCCGCCGATGTCGATGTTCTCGATGGCGTCCTCGAGCGTCACGCCCTCCTTCGCCACCGTCTCGCGGAAGGGATACAGGTTCACGGCCACCAGGTCGATGGGCGCGATGCCATGCTCCGCGAGCTGGCCCACGTGGGAAGCGTCGTCACGGCGGGCGAGGATGCCGCCATGAATCTTCGGGTGCAGCGTCTTCACGCGGCCGTCGAGGATCTCGGGCGAGCCGGTGTGCTCCGAGACCTGCACGGCGGGCACGCCGTTCTCGTTCAGGTACTTCAGCGTGCCGCCCGTGGAGAGGATGCGCCACCCCAGCGCGTGCAGGCCCTGCGCGAAGGGCAGGAGGCCGGCCTTGTCGGAGACGCTGATGAGCGCAGTACGAACGATATTAGCCAACGGAGAAATCCTTTCCGGTCAGGAGGCGGTAGGCCTCCAGGTATTTGTCGCGCGTGTTCTTCACCACGTCGGCGGGGAGCTCGGGGCCGGGCGCCGTCTTGTTCCAGGTGAGCGTCTCGAGCCAGTCGCGCAGGTATTGCTTGTCGAAGCTTTTCTGCTCGCTGCCGGGGGCGTATTCCTTCGCCGGCCAGAAGCGCGACGAATCGGGCGTGAGCACCTCGTCGATGAGGATGATGGTGCCGTCGCGGTCGCGGCCGAATTCGAACTTCGTGTCGGCGAGGATCACGCCGCACACCTTCGCGTAGTCGCGGGCGCGCTGGTAGATCTTGAGGCTGCGCTCGCTCAGCTCCTCCGCGACGTCCTCGCCGGTGAGCTCCATCATCTCCTCGAAGGTGATGTTCTCGTCGTGGCCCACGTCGTTCTTGGCGGCGGGCGTGAAGATCGGCTGCTCGAGCTTGGAGCCCAGCTCCAGGTCGAAGGGCAGCGGCACGCCGCACACCATGCCGGTCTTCTGGTATTCCTTCCAGCCGGAGCCGGCGATGTAGCCGCGCACCACGCATTCCACGTCGAAGCGCTCGGCCTTCTTCACCAGCATGGAGCGGCCGCGCAGCCAGTCGCGGTGCTTGCGCAGCGCCGAGGGAAAGTGCTCCACGTCCGCCGTCACGAGGTGGTTCGGCTCCTTCAGGAAGTCGAACCAGAACAGCGAAAGCTGCGTGAGGATCCGGCCCTTGTCGGGAATGGGCGTGGGCAGCACGACGTCGAACGCGGAGATGCGGTCGGAGGCGACGATGAGGAGGTTCTCGCCGAGGTCGTACACGTCGCGGACCTTGCCGCGGCGATACAGGGGCACTTCGGTGATGACGGGTTCAACGATGGGGGATGGCACGGCGGGGAAATTTAGGAAAACGAGGGGGAGGGGGAGGGAGCTTCGGGGGCGATTCTTTGGCGTTGGTGGCAAGACATTCCTGCGGAGTCTGTTCTGTCTCGTTGGTGGTTGGTGGCGGGGAACGCCTTTTGCGTTCTCTACCAACCACCAACGACGAAGAAATGCCGAAATCCGTTCACCAACGGCGAAGAACGGTCTGCAACGGATACCGCCCCTGAAATTTTACCTTCCCGCACGGAAAACGGAGGTTCCCATGCCCGTCAACGAAGAAGCACGGTTCATCACCCTGGGCCCCGAAGTGGGCTCGCGCATCCAGACGCGCGAAAACGTGCTCTTGTACTACATGCTGCTGTCGGGCAGCTTGATCTCCGCGGCCCTCTCGGAGAGCGAGCGCGGGGCCTTCGCCATCGCGATCCCCTACCTGGCGCTGGCCAGCTCGCTGATCGCCATGCACCACGACCTGATCATCGGCGTGCTCTCCGACTTTCTCAAGGATTTGTCGCACGACGCCTTGGGGCCGCGTTG
>DATAHJ010000291.1:0-2839 GCA_036263275.1 Fibrobacteria bacterium
CGCCGAGGTGGTCTCGCGTTGGACGGGCATTCCCGTCACGCGCCTGCGCGCCGAGGAGAAGGACAAGCTGCTCAACCTGCCGTCCTTCCTGGGCAAGCGCGTGATCGGCCAAGAGGATGCCGTGCAGGCCGTGAGCGACGCGATTCTTCGCAATCGTTCGGGCCTCGGCCGCGAGAACCGGCCCATCGGCTCGTTCCTCTTCCTCGGCCCCACGGGCGTGGGCAAGACCGAGCTGACCAAGGCCGTGGCCGAGATGCTCTTCGACAGCGAGGAGCGGGTCATCCGCCTCGACATGAGCGAGTACATGGAGAAGCACGCCGTGAGCAAGCTCATCGGCGCGCCCCCGGGCTACGTGGGTTACGAGGAGGGCGGCCAGCTCACCGAGGCGGTCCGCCGTCATCCGTACTCCGTGCTCCTCCTCGACGAGGTCGAGAAGGCGCATCCGGATGCCTTCAATATCCTTCTCCAGGTGCTCGACGACGGCCGCCTGTCGGATTCGCAGGGCCGCACCGTGAGCTTCAAGAACACGCTCATCGTGATGACCTCGAACATCGGCTCGCAGCTCATCGCCGAGGCCGCCGAGAAGGGGCGCGAAGTCACCGCCGACGATCTCATGCCCGAGATCCGCAAGTTCTTCCGCGTGGAGTTCGTGAACCGCATCGACGAGATCATCGCCTTCCATCCGCTCAAGCTGGAGGCCTTGGTCAAGGTGGCGGAGCTTCGCTTCGGCGACCTCGCCAAGCGCCTGCGCGAGCGCGGCATCAGCGCCGAGCTCACGCCCAAGGCGGCCAAGGCCGTCGCGGAGCTCAGCCATGATCCGCAATTCGGTGCGCGGCCCATCAACCGCTTCATCCAGCGGAGGCTGGAGAATCCGCTCAGCCGTCTCTTGGTGACGGGGGGCCTCTCCGCGGGCACCCACCTCACGGTGGACTTCCGCGACGGAGACTTCCTGTTCAACGGGAAGTCGGCGGAAGAAGCGACAAGCCCTCCGATCCCCCCGGAGGGGGGACATGACAGGGCGAGTGGAGTGTCCAGCGAGGAGGCGGAGGACGCGGAGTTTCGGGAAGTGTGAACGCGCCGCGCGATTCCGCGGGAAGGGGATTTTGTAGGTTACGGGCCCATTTTATCGGAGGCGACCGACCATGCGATCCCCCCTGTTTTACGGCCTTTTGACGGCCCCGGCCCTCGCCTTCGCCGGCCATTATAACGAGATCAAGGTCTCCATCAAATTGATCGATCCGGATTCCCTTCATCTTGAAGTCAACATGGACGACGACGACATGTTGAACGCCATGGGGATGTTTCCCGAAGAAAAGGACACCGCGATGATGCGGGCCTATGAGGTTCAGACCGAGGCCTATTTGACGTCACGCCTTGTCCTCAAGGTGGACGGCAAGGGTCTTCCCATGCGGGTGGTCCAATGGAAACCCGGTGGCAAGGGGCGTCAGGACGGCTTTGACTACGCGTCCATCTACAGCACCCGCCAAGTGATCACCTTGGGCGCGGCGCTTCCGAAGAAGCGCGAGAAGTTGAGCCTGGTGATGAATGTGTGGGTCGAATTCAAGAACCCCACGCTGGGCGAGGTCGACTGGGTCTGGAATGGCGCGCTGCTCGACAGGCGCTGGTCCTATATGGAGAAGACCTTGACCTATCCCTTGGCGACCGACTCGCTGGTGGCGGCCAAGAAGAAGGCCGCGAAAACCCCTCCGCCCCCTTCGACCCAGTTCAATGCCGTGCCCGATGACCATGACGACCATCAGGATTGACGATTGAAGCCGGGAGCGGAATCCCGAAATGAGGAAACAAAAAAGGCGCCCCGATGGGGCGCCTTTTTCATGCACGCTGTTCGTCCTTAAGGCATCGTGATCAGGCCGGTCTGGCGGCTGTTGCCCGACTGCGCGGTGACCGCATAGACCAGGTTGGGAGCCAGCTCGAAGGTCACGGGCTTGCCGTTCTCACCCTTCGCGGAGGCGATGCGCTTGCCGTCCAAGCCGCGGATTTCCGCGGTGAACGAGCCGGCCATCAGGGGCGACAGAACCAGCGAGCTGCCGTTCACGGCCGTCTTGAAGACACCGCTCTTCACGTTGTTGATCTTGCCCGGAAGGATCGCCGTGCCGACGCCGTAACGCGCGGGGTCTTCCTTGAAACGGGAGGCCCAAATCACCGCGTTGTAGACCTGGCGGCGGAAGGAGTAGTTCTTCTGGAAGAGCGAATCCGTGTGGCCCTCGGACGAGTACCAGTAACGACCGCCCAAGCCCGACAGCGACTCGCTGTAATAGACGTAGGGGTGGTCACCCATCTTCGTCGTGGGGGTGTAGGTCTTCTCGTCCAGCGTGGTCTGCACGTGGAAACCCGGATTGGAGCGCGGGTTCTTGGTCAAGCTGTACAGCTCTTCGTTGAAACGGTAGGACGACTTCAGGCCCTTTTGCAGCGCGATGAAGTTGGTGTCCGTCGTGTTGAACGGAAGCGTGTCCGCAAGCATCGTGACATTCGAGGTGGCATGATCCTTGAACATGGCGCCGCAAAGCGAGTCGTAGGCGGCCCACGTGCCGGCCGTGCTGCTCGAGCTGTGGTTGTCGTTCGCGGAGTGCCAGGCGACGATGCCCTTCGTCTTCGCGAAGTCGAGGAACTTGTTGCGATCGGTGGTGGAGGTCAGGATACCGCCGAAGCCCAGGGTGTTTGACATCACCAGGACGTCGATGCTGTCGAGCAGCGAGACGAACTTGATAGTGCCCGCCGAGGAGCTCGTCACGTAGGTGGAGTTTCCGACGGTATCGACCTTGAAGCCCTCCACGGGAATGATGAGAGAATCATTCGTTCCCTTGACGGTGTCGTAGAT
>DATAHJ010000292.1:0-3729 GCA_036263275.1 Fibrobacteria bacterium
GCACCCTCCTAAGCGACGTGAGCGTGTCCGACCCCCTCTGGGTGACGCCTTCGGTCACCTGGCGTACCCCCAAGTTCGTCAACGTCACCCTGGGCGTCGACGTCTCGGTGTCGCCGGATCGTGACGCGCCCCAGCCCGCCGCGCTCGCGCCGTGGAGGCTCTTCGGCGGCCTCTCGGCCTCCCTCGACACGCAAAAGGGACGCCGCGACCGCAACGCCCGCAACGCGCGCAGGGACTCCCTGGAGCGCGCGAGCCTCGAGGCCCGCGCGGCCCGCAACGGCGGAAGCATGGACAGCCTCGCCCGCCTGAGCGACGCGCGTCACACCAATGACTCGCTCGCGCTCGTCGACGCCAACAGAAGGCTCCAGAACGCGATGAACAACCTCCCCGCCGCCGAGAAGGAGTTCCTGAACTCGGGCGTCCTCGTGCTCGACGCGGTGTACTTCGAGACCGGAAAGACCGAGATCTCCCTCAACTCGCAACCCTATATCGAGCTCATCTCCAAGATGCTGACCAAGTATCCCAAGCTGCAGATCGCGGTGGACGGGCACACCGACAACGTCGGCGAGCTGGAGTACAACCGGAACCTCAGCCGGGAGCGCTCCGAGGTCGTGGTCAAGGCCATGCTGGCCACGGCGCCTTCGCTCCAGGGCCGCCTGACGGCGCGTGGTTACGGCTACAGCCAGCCCAAGGCCGACAACAACACCGTCGAAGGTCGTGAAATGAACCGTCGCACCGAGCTCAGCGTGATCAACAAGGAAGCCCTGAAAGAGTATCGCTAGGACCTGCGACCTCTTCAGGCGAGAAACCGGTCCCTACGGGGGGCCGGTTTTTTTATGCGCGGATTTTCGGGGAAGCGGAAAATTCAGCCGCGAGCGGCCAGGTAATCGCGGAGCGCGGCCACGGCCTTGCCGCGATGGCTGAGGGGATTCTTCTCCTCCGCGCTCATTTCGGCGAAGGTTCGTCCGTCCAGCGGCTTTCCGTCCGTGCCGACGGGGACGAACAACACGTCGTAGCCGAAGCCTCCCCCACCCCGCTCCTCGAAACCAATGACGCCCTCGCAGGCGCCTTCGAAGAATACCGCATCATGGCCCGGCTCTACCAAGCACAGGGCGATTTGATAGCGGGCCGTGCGCGCAGGGACGTCGCGGAATCCGGACAGTTCCCGGGTAAGCTTCCTGTTGTTGTCGTCGTCGGTGCAGCCCGGCCCGGCGTAGCGGGCGGAGTAGACGCCCGGCGCGCCGCCCAGGGCATCGACCGCGAGGCCGCTGTCGTCCGAAAGGACAAGGTGCTTACGGCCCGTACCCTCGAAGACGGCGCGAGCCTTGATCTCGGCGTTGGCGCGGAAAGTGGTTCCCGTCTCCTCGGGCTCCTCGTCATAGCCCGCTTGCGCGGCGGTTAGGACGTCGTAGCCGAGGGGTCCGAGCAGGGCTTGGAACTCGCGGACCTTGCCGGGATTGCGGGAGGCGAGGATGAGGGTCTTCAAAATCTAGGGCGCTTGCCACAATTCGATCTTGGTGCCGTCGGGATCGAGGACAAAGGCGAACTTCCCCATGCCTTCCATCTCCTGGAGACCCTGCACCTCGACGCCCTTGGAGGCGAGGTCGGCGGCGAAGCCGTCCAGGTCATCGACGGCGAAGTTGATCATGAACTCGCGCGACGAAGGCTTGAAGTGTCCCGTGGCCTTGTCGAAAGGAGCCCAAACCTGATAGCCCGGCCCCGCTCCCTCGGGACGCAGCATGGCGCCGCCCCAGTCCTCGACCTTGAGGCCCAGCTTGTCCCGATACCAAGCCGCGAGGGCCTTGGGATCCGCGCTGTGGAAGAACACTCCGCCGATTCCGGTAATACGTGCCATGATGGCCTCCGATGTCGCCACCCCGGCGCAGGCCGGGGCCCAATCAGGAAACTTATCCCTTCACCACGAAATTAACCAGTTTGTCCGGCACGGCGATGACCTTCAGCACCTCGGAATTCGCCAAGTACTCCTGCACGCGCGCATTGCCGCGCGCCAATGCCTCCAGCGCGTCCTTCGCGGTGCCCTTGGGCACCGTCTCGCGCGCCCGCACCTTGCCGTTCACCTGGAAGACAACCTCCACCGCGTCGTCCACGGTGAGCGCCGCATCGAAGGACGGCCAAGGCTCGTAGGCCAGCGTCTTCGCATGTCCCAGCGCGGCCCAGATCTCCTCGCCGATGTGCGGCGCGAAGGCCGAGAGCATCTTGGCCAAGGCCTCGGAGGTCACGCGGTAGGCCCTGCCCTCCTTGTCGAGATGCTCGGCCAGGTCGTTGACGAACACCATCATGGCCGAGATCGCCGTGTTGAAAGCCAGGCCTTCCACGTCCTCCGTCACCTTCTTGATGGCCTTGTGCATGGATTTCAGGATCGCCGGAGGCGGCGTCTCTTCCGAAAGCTTCAGCGGCTCGTCGCCGTCGCCAACGGTCACCCGCCACGCGCGCTTGAGGAAGCGCCACTGGCCTTCCATGCCCGTCATCTGCCAAGGCTTCTGCCGGTCCAGCGGGCCCATGAACATCTCGTACAGGCGCATCGAATCCGCGCCGTACTGCTCGATCACATCATCCGGGCTCACCACGTTGCCGCGCGACTTCGACATCTTCTCGCCGTCCTCGCCGAGGATGAGGCCCTGGTTGACCAGCTTTTGGAAGGGCTCGTTCTGCGAGACCTTGCCGAGGTCGAAGAGGAACTTGTGCCAAAAGCGCGCGTACAGAAGGTGGAGCACCGCATGCTCCGCCCCGCCGATGTACAGGTCGACCGGCATCCAGTACTGCTCGGCTTCCTTCGACACGAATTCCTTCTCGTTCTTCGGGTCGAGGTAGCGCAGGAAGTACCACGAGGAACCGGCCCACTGGGGCATCGTGTTGAGCTCGCGCTTCTTGCCTCCGTAGTTCACCCAGTCCGGCGCCTTCGACAGCGGCGGTTCGAACGTGCCCGTGGGCTTGAAGTCCGCGAGGGCGGGAAGCTTCACCGGGAGTTCGCTGTCCGGCACGGCCTCCGGACCGTTCTCACCGTGCACGATCGGGAACGGCTCGCCCCAGTACCGCTGACGCGAGAACAGCCAGTCGCGCAGGCGATACTGGATTTTCGAAACTCCCAGCCCCTTCTCGCCGAGCCAGGCGAGAATTTTCTTCTTCGCTTCAATCACACGCAAGCCGTCGAGGAACCCGCTGTTCACCAAGGGCCCGTCGCCCGTGTACGCTTCCTTCGCAACGTCGCCGCCCGAGATCACCTCGATCACCGGAAGCTGCATCGCCTTCGCGAAGGCGTAGTCGCGCTCGTCGTGCGCGGGCACGGCCATGATCGCGCCGGTGCCGTAGCCCATCATCACGTAGTCGGCCGTCCACACGGGCACCTTCGCCCCGTTGACGGGATTGATGGCGTACGAGCCCGTGAAGACGCCGGTCTTGTCCTTGTCCATCCCGCGCTCGAGGTCGCTCTTGCCGGACGCTTGCTTCCGATAGGCCTCGACGGCGGCCCTTTGATCGGCCGTGGTCAACGCCTCGATCAGCGGGTGCTCCGGAGCCACGACCATGGAGGTCGCGCCGAACAGCGTATCTGGACGGGTCGTGAACACCCGAAGAAAACCCCCACCCTGCTCCAACTTGAAATCGACCTCGCCGCCCTCGGACTTGCCGATCCAGTTGCGCTGCATGGCCTTGATCGACTCGGGCCAATCGAGCGGTTCGATCTCCTGGATGAGGCGATCGGCGTAGGCC
>DATAHJ010000293.1:0-2173 GCA_036263275.1 Fibrobacteria bacterium
CGCGCTCGTTCAGGAGCTTCACCAACTGCGTGTTGAGCGTGTCGATGCGGGCGCGCCAGTCTTCCAGGCTTTCGGGCTGCGGAACATGCATCAGGCTTTCCCTTTCGCGGGAGCAATCAGGGACGTGGCAAGCGTTTCCAGTTCGGTCCGCATCGCCGCCCAGGGTTTTTTCTCCAGCGTGCGGCGCACCAAGGCGCTGCCCACCACCGCGCCGTCGCAGAGGTCGCACACGGCCTTGACCTGCTCGGGCGTGGAGATGCCGAAGCCCACGACGACGGGCAAACCAGCCGCCTTCTTGACGGCGGCCAGCTTGCCTTCGAAGCCGTCTTGGAACTTCGCCTGCTCGCCGGTGATGCCGGTGCGCGAGATGTAGTAGAGGAACCCGCTCCCGACTTCGAGAATCTTTGCAAGGCGCGCCGGCGTGGTCGTGGGCGCGGCGAGGAAGATGAAGCGGAGGTCGAGCTCGCGGCAAACCGCGAGCATCTCGTCGGCCTCTTCCACCGGCATGTCGACCAAGAGGAAGCCGTCGGCTCCCGCCTCCTTCGCCCGCTTGGCGAAGTCGCGCAGGCCGAGGCGCAAGATGGGATTCAGGTACGAGAAGACCACGATCGGCAGTTCGGGATTTTGCGCGCGGATCTCGCGCACCATGCCGAGGTAAGCCTCGTCGTTCACGCCCAGTTCGAGCGCACGCGTGGCCGCGGCCTGGTTGACCACGCCGTCGGCCATCGGGTCGGAGAACGGGTAGCCCAGCTCCAAAACGTCGGCGCCAAGCCCCGCTAGGAGCCCTGCGAGCTCGACGGTTTCCTTCGTCCCGGGAACGCCCGCGGCGATGTAGGGGATGAAGGCTTTCTTGCCTTCGGTCTTGAGGCGCGCGAAGGCCGCATCGATGCGGTTGGTCGAACTCACGTCGCCCCCGCCGCGTCCATGACCGTTTGCATGTCCTTGTCGCCGCGACCCGAGAGGTTCACGACCATCAAGGTTTCCTTCGAAAGCTTCGGCGCGAGCTTGAGCGCGTGCGCCACGGCGTGCGCGCTCTCGAGCGCGGGGATGATCCCCTCGAGCCGGCAAAGCTTGTGGAAGGCATCGAGCGCCTCGGCGTCGGTGGCATGCGTGTATTCGACGCGACCCGCGTCTCGGTAGAAGGCATGCTCGGGACCGATCGACGCGTAGTCGAGCCCGGCCGAAACGCTGTGGGTCTCGGCGATCTGGCCCTGCGGGGTCTGCAGCACGTAGCTGCGCGCGCCCTGAAGGACCCCGAGAGCGCCGCCCTCAAAACGGGCAGCATGACGACCCGAGGTGATACCCTCCCCTCCCGCCTCCACGCCGACCATCTTCACCGAAGGCTTGTCGAGGAAGTGGTGGAAGAGGCCGATGGCGTTGCTGCCGCCGCCCACGCAGGCGACCAGCATGTCGGGCAGGCGGCCTTCCTTCTCGTGCATCTGCGCGTCGGTCTCGATGCCGATGACGCGCTGGAAGTCGCGGACGATCATGGGATACGGATGCGGGCCGAGGGCCGATCCGAACACGTAGTGCGTGTCGTCGATGCGCGTGACCCAGTCGCGGATGGCCTCGTTGATGGCGTCCTTGAGGGTCTTGCTGCCCGAGTCGACCGGCACGACTTCCGCGCCCAAGAGGCGCATGCGGAAGACGTTGGGGGCCTGCCGCTCCATGTCGACTCGGCCCATGTAGATGCTGCACTGCATGCCGAAGCGGGCGGCGCAGGTGGCGGTGGCCACGCCATGTTGGCCGGCGCCGGTCTCGGCGATGATGCGCTTCTTGCCCATGCGGCGGGCGATGAGCACCTGACCGAGGGAGTTGTTGATCTTGTGGGCGCCGGTGTGGTTCAGGTCCTCGCGCTTGAGATACACCTTGGCGCCGCCGCAATGCTCGGTGAGCCGCTCGGCGAAGTACAGCGGGGACGGGCGCCCGACGAAGTCGCGGAGGAGGCCGTCGAGCTCGGCCTTGAAGGCGGGGTCGTCCTTGATTTGGGCGTAAAACGCCTCGAGCTCCTCGAGCGCGGGCATGAGGACTTCAGGGGCGTATTTGCCGCCGTAGGGGCCGAAACGGCCCCAGGCGTCGGGGAGGCTTCCAGGGGCGATCATGGGTCGCCCAAAGGTAGTTTCAGGGGGCGATTTGGGGGATTCTGTCGGAATTAGCCGCTATCCCGGGGGTT
>DATAHJ010000294.1:0-4322 GCA_036263275.1 Fibrobacteria bacterium
GGAGGGTATCCTTCGCGGGTTCGTGTTGGTCGCGGGGACTCTCGGGGTCCGTTCTCCGGACGCGCTGGGCGCGTCGCAGGTGGAATCGATCCTGTTCGGGGGCCTGGGAAAATTGGACCTGCCGCCGGCGGCGCGGCGCGCCGTGCCGGAAGTGCTCGAGGGGTTCTTCGCCTATCTCAAGGACACGGGGCGCTTCCCGGCGGCGGGAGCGTGGCGCGAATGCGTGGCGGCCCTCGCGGACAAGTATCGCGCCTCGCTGCGCGACGACGGCAGCGTGAAGGGCGAGACCTACCGCAAGGCCTCGAGCGAAGTGGGGCGGAACGATCCCTGCTTCTGCGGCAGCGGCCTCAAGTACAAGAAGTGCTGCGGGGCTTGATTCGTCCTCCTTGCTAATTTCTTGCGCCATGAATCCCCTCGTGCGCTTCCTCGACTCCGTCCCCGCGCTGCAAGCCCACTTCCTGGGAAACCCGCTGCGGGCCTGGCTGCTCTTCGTCATCACGGCGGCGGGTGGCATGCTGGCGGTGTGGATCTTCGACAAGACCGTTGTCCGCGCGTTCAAGAAGCTGGCGCGCCGCACGGAGTCCACCCTCGACGATTTCTTCTTCGACACCGCGGAGAAATTCTTCCTCCCGGCGCTCTACGTGCTCGCCGTCTGGCTGGGCCTCAAGCACCTTGCGCTCGCGCCGGGCCCGGTGAAGTTCCTGCGCGCCATGGTGGTCATCCTCGTGGCGGTGCAGGCGGTGCGCTTCCTCTCGGGCTTCGCGCGCCAGCTGCTGGAGCGCCAGATGCTGCGCCGCGCCGAGTCGCCCGAGGCCGCCGAGCTCGAGATGCGCAGCGTGCGCGGCATCCTCGTGTTCGTGAACATTGTGGGCTGGATCATGGCGTCCATCCTCGTGATGGACAACCTCGGCATCAAGGTCTCCACCTTCGTGGCGGGCCTCGGCATCGGCGGCATCGCCATCGCCCTCGCGGCGCAGGCCGTGCTGGGCGACCTGTTCTCGTACTTCGTGATCTTCTTCGACCGGCCCTTCCAGGTGGGGCATTCCATCAAGGTGGGAAGCTTCCAGGGCGAGGTGGAGAGCATCGGCATCAAGACCACGCGCCTGCGCAGCATCACGGGCGAGATGGTGGTGATGTCGAACAAGTTCCTCACCGACAACCAGGTGCAGAACTTCCGCATGCTGCGCCGCCGCCGTGCGCTCGTCACCTTCGACGTCGACTACGCCACGACCGGCGAGCAGCTGCGCGCCATCCCCGGCATCGTGGGCCAGATCGTGGCGTCGCTGCCGCTCGCCTCGCTGGAGCGCGCGCACCTGCGCTCGTTCGAGGAGTCCGGCTTGCGCTTCGAGGTCGTGTTCCACGTGGAGGCGACGGAGTACGTCACCTTCATGGACCATCTCCACGAGTTCAACCTGCGGCTCAAGGACGCCCTCGAGTCGCGCGGGATCGGCTTCGCCTTCCCGACGCGCGTGATGAAGACCATTCCGGCGGCTTGATGGCCGCCTGAGCGCCCCCGCCTGCCCCGGCGAAGGCCAGGGAAAGACCCTCGAACAGAGCTCCTTCGCCCCCGAAGGCGCCCGCCCCCTCCCTGACTTTAAAGTGGTCAAAAACGCCTGAAAATCGTGTTTTTGGCGTTACGGTTGGTTTCAAATCCGGCTTGATGCGTGGATGCAACCACGTTGAAACATCCCCGAAACATCGATTGGGTCCCTTTGCTGTCGCCAAAGCCGAAAACCCGGCAACGGCTCTTCCGAAGGCACAAGCCCCACCGGGAGAAACACACAGCCAACGAGAGGCGACGCGGGAAGCCCCCGGCCCGCCCTCGCTTCCCGGGCGACCGGAACACCGGAACGCCTAAGGAGTCAAGATGAAATACACGGTGCATGCGATTCTCGCGGTGACCCTCGGCCTTTCGGCCGCGGCGTTCGCCCAAAGCGATTCGGCGCTGAAGGAACAGGTCACGAACCTCAAGGGCCAGGTGGACGGCCTCAACGAGAGTTACCTCGAGACGAAGGGCACGGTCGACAAGCTCGCCAAGCTCAGCTTCGGCGGCTACATCCAGGCCCAGTACCAGCTCACCGGCAACTTCGGCCTGCGCGACTCCACCTCGCCCGGCGACAGCATCATCGACACCACCCTCAACGGCGGCGGCTCGCCGACCGTCGCGGGCGGCACCTTCCCCGGCCAGAGCAACCAGCGCTTCCAGATCCGCCGCGCGCGCCTGAAGGCGACCTACACCGGCGCGATGAGCAAGTCGGTGCTGGAACTCGACGCCTCGCCGAGCAGCGTCAGCCTCAAGGACGCCTACGTCCAATTGAACGAACCGTGGCTGAAGACCTTCAGCCTGACCATCGGTAACCAGGACATGCCCTTCGGCTTCGAGATCGGCTACTCCTCGAGCGCGATGGAAGCCCCCGAGCGCACCCGCCTGGAGAACAATATCTTCAAGGGCGAGAAGCAGCTGGGCGCCAAGATCGAGGCCAACCCCACCGAGCAGATGGGCTTCCTCCAGTTCCTGAACGCCAAGGCCGGCCTTTTCACGGGCACCGAAGGCGGCGCCAGCGGCACCGGCGACGAAGTCGACCGCGGCCTTGAGTTCATCGGTCGCGCGGGCTTCAAGGCTCCGTTCAACGACCTCGGCCTGGCCATCGACGGCGGCGTGTCCTTCCTGTACGGCAAGTTGCAGGCCGGCTCCGACTCGGTGTTCACGATGAGCGGCGACACCTCCTTCATCCCGGACGTCGGCAACAAGCCCAAGCGGGGCGAGTGGAAGTACTACGAGCGCAAGATCACGGGCGTGGACCTGCAGGTCTACTACACGATCCCCGTCATCGGCGACATGATCGGCGGCTCCTCGCTGCGCGGTGAGTACGTCCAGGGTACCCAGCCGGGAACCTCGGGCTCGGTCAACACCTACACGAACGCGGGCGCCACGGCCACCGCCAACGCGTCCGCGGGCAACATGTACATCCGCAAGTTCAGCGGCTGGTACCTCCAGTTCGTGCAGAACGTGGGCAACTCGCTGCAGGGCAGCGTGCGCTACGACGTGTACGACCCGAACACCGACGCCTCGGACGGCGTCATCCGCCGCACCGTCGCCGGCGCCGGCGGCCGCAAGGGCCTGAACGAGACGGACCTCTCGTACAAGACCCTGGGCTTCGGGCTGACCTACTTTTGGGACGCCAACCTGAAGTTCGTGGCCTACTACGACATGCCGATGAACGCCGAGGAGTTCTCGCCGGCGTCCACCGCCAAGGGCTCCTTCAAGCCCTACCGCGAGGACGTCGAGGACAACGTCCTGACCCTCCGCGCCCAGCTGAAGTTCTAAACCGGATCTCATCGGCAACACACACAGGAAACAAGGAACAAACATGAAACTCCAGAAAATCGCCGCGGCGATGCTGATGGCGGCCCTGCCGGCCATCAGCGCCACCACCATCACGGTCAAGGGCTCCGACACCATGGTGATTCTCGCCCAGCGCTGGGCTGAGGCCTACATGACGGCGCATCCCGACGTGACCGTCCAGGTCACCGGCGGCGGCTCCGGCGTCGGCATCTCCGCCCTCATCAACGGCGCCACCGACATCTGCAACTCGTCCCGCCCGATGAAGGCGTCCGAGCGCGAGAACCTCAAGACCCGCTTCAACAGCCTGGGCATTGAAGTCAAGTCCGCGAAGGACGGCCTGTCGGTCTATCTCGACGAGGCGAACCCGGTCAGCGAGCTGACCCTCGCCCAGATCAAGGACATCTACACCGGCAAGATCAAGAACTGGAAGCAGGTGGGCGGCAAGGACGCGAAGATCGTGGTCTACGGCCGCGAGAACAGCTCCGGCACCTACGTCTACTTCCGCGACTTCGTGCTGCAGGGCGAGGATTACACCTCCTCCATGCAGAGCCTGCCGGGCACTGCGGCCGTGGTCAACGCCGTCTCCAAGGACGCGAATGGCATCGGCTTCGGCGGCGCGGCCTACGCCAAGGGCATCAAGTTCGCGAAGGTCAAGAAGGACGCCTCCTCGCCCGCCTACGAGCCCACGGCCGAGACGGTCAAGAACGGCACCTACCCGATCACGCGTTACCTTTACATGTACCTCAAGAGCCGCCCCACCGGCGAGCTGAAGAAGTACATCGACTGGACCCTGAGCTCCGAAGGCCAGGCGATCGTCGAGAAAGTCGGTTACTTCCCGGTTCGTTGATCTCCCTTCGGGGCGCGGAGACGTGCCCCGGACTTCGATTTCTAAAGTCCTAACACCCGGGTTCGCGGCGAAAGCCGCGGCCCGATTTTCAACAAAGGCCTTCCGTTGACGGACAAGCCCTTCAGCACC
>DATAHJ010000295.1:0-5261 GCA_036263275.1 Fibrobacteria bacterium
CCTCGAGGTCCAGCGTCGTGACCTGAAAGGCTTTACCTGCCCCCTCGGCGTCGTTGGCCGTGATGAGCGGGGTGTGCACCCAGCGGAAGCCCCGCCCCCGGAAAAAGGCGTGCACCTCGGCGGCGAGCACGTCGCGCAGCCGCCCCACCGCGCCGAAGGTGTTCGTGCGCGGCCTCAAGTGCGGGAACTCGCGCAGTGTCTCGTAGCTGATCTTCTGCTTGCCGATCGGGTAGGCGGCCGGATCGCAGTCGCCCACGACCTCGAGAGCCGAGACCTGCAGCTCGACCGCTTGCCGTCCGCCCTGTGACGCCACGAGCAAGCCGCTGGCCCGCAGCGAAACCCCCGCATGCAACTTCGGAACGACCTCGGAGTAGCCCGCCCAATCCGCAGCCACCACGAGCTGCAGGTTGTCGAAGCACGACCCGTCGTTCACTTCCACGAACGCCAGCCCGGCCTTCGATTCGCGCCTCGTTCGCACCCAGCCCATGACCGTGACCGGCACATTCAGGGGGATGCCCTCGCCGGCCAGTAAAGTGGCGATTTTCGACCGATTCAGGCGCTGTGTCATGACTTTTGGCCTTACCCGAAATCCTTACCAAATCGGTAGTTATTTCGTAAATTTCAACCCAGAAGGGGGTGTTCTTCGATGACTCAACCTGCTCGGGATCCTGTCGCGGTCCCCGAAGTTCCGCCAAAAGATTCTTCGGCCCCTAATGGAGTTGCCACAGGGGACGAGAGGAAGTTTTCCCGGAAAATAGAAAGCCTCTCGGCCAACCCCCGCCATCGCGGCGCGTTCTTCACGGAAGATGCCACCGCCAAGGACTTGGCCCTCGTGACGGCCAAGTACAAGGACATCAAGGTCTACTGGCTGGTCGATCCGCAAACCGACCTCATCTACGACGCCAAGTTCTTCTCGTACGGCGGCCCGGTCTCGATGGCCATGGGCGAGATCCTCTGCTCTCTCGTGCGCGGGATGAAGCTCGACACCGCCTGCGACACGTCGGTGGAGGAGATCGACAACCTGCTGCGCGACGAGGCCGGCGTACCCGCCACCGCGCAGACGCCGGACGTCGCCTTCGCCAACCTGCCGATGCTGCTCGACACCGCGCGCGAGACGTACCCCGCCGCGAAGGCCCTGGCCTTGGCTTCCAGCCAACTGCGCCAGCAACAGGCCGCGGGCCGCGGGCCCCAGCGCAGCGCGTATGAAACGCTGACGGAGGCGGACAACGCGTGGTTGGCGAAGCCGAAAGAGAAGCAGATCGAGGAGATCGAGCTGCTGCTGAACAGCGACATCCGCCCCGGGCTCAACATGGACGGCGGCGACCTCCAGATCATCGACCTCGAAGAGGGCAAGAAGCTGAGCGTGCGCTACGAAGGCGCGTGCGGCAGCTGCGGCTCCTCGGTGGGCGCGACCCTGGCCTTCATCGAAGACACCATGCGCCGCCAGCTCTTCGGCGGCATGCAGGTGATCCCCTTCAACACGCCCGACGATCCGGCCAACGCGCCCCTGCAGGGCGGCAAGCCGGTCAACGGCGGGGCGTGGTAACATGGCGGACGCGAACGACAACCGGGTGGCAATCCCTGAGAACGGAACCGCCGTCGCGACATCCGCCGACGGCTCGTCCGTGATGGCCGACGCGTTCACCGCGTCGGAGTACAAGTACGGCTTCACCACGCAGGTCGAGCTCGAGGATTTCAAGAAGGGCCTGAACGAGGACGTGATCCGCGCCCTCTCGGCGAAGAAGAACGAGCCGGCATTCCTGCTGGAGTTCCGCCTCAAGGCTTATCGCAAGTGGCTGACGATGAAGGAGCCCACGTGGCCGCACGTCGACTACCCGCCCATCGACTACCAGGACATCGCATACTTCGTGAAGCCCAAGCAGAAGCCCAGCCTCACCGGACTGGACGAAGTCGATCCCGAGATCCTGAAGACCTTCGAGCGCCTCGGCATTCCGTTGGACGAGCAGAAGCGCCTCGCCAACGTGGCCGTGGACGCGGTCTTCGACTCCGTGAGCGTGGCCACCACGCACAAGAAGAAGCTTCTCGAGCATGGGGTGATCTTCTGCTCCATCACCGAGGCGCTGCACGAGTATCCCGAGCTGGTGGAACAGTACCTGGGCAGCGTCGTGCCCATCGGCGACAACTTCTACGCCGCCCTCAACTCGGCCGTCTTCACCGACGGATCCTTCGTCTTCATCCCGCCGGGCACCCGGTCGCCGATGGAGCTGTCCACCTACTTCCGCATCAACACGGAGGAGAGCGGACAGTTCGAGCGCACGCTCATCATCGCCTCGGAGGACAGCTACGTCTCGTACCTCGAGGGCTGCACGGCCCCGAAGTTCGACACCAACCAGCTGCATGCCGCAGTGGTCGAGCTGGTGACGCTCGACAACGCCGAGATCAAGTACAGCACCGTGCAGAACTGGTATTCGGGCGATCCCGAGACCGGCAAGGGCGGCATCTACAACTTCGTGACCAAGCGCGGCCTGTGCAAGGGCAAGAATTCGAAGATCTCCTGGACGCAGGTGGAGACCGGCTCGGCGATCACCTGGAAGTATCCCAGCTGCGTGCTGCAGGGCGACGGCAGCATCGGCGAGTTCTATTCGGTGGCGCTGACCAACGGGCTGATGCAGGCGGACACCGGCACGAAGATGATCCACCTGGGCCGCGACACGAAGTCGACGATCATCTCCAAGGGCATCTCCGCGGACCGGAGCAGCAACGCCTATCGCGGCCTCGTGCGCGTGGGCAAGAACGCCGTCGGTGCCCGGAACTTCTCGCAATGCGACTCCATGCTCGTGGGCCACGAGAGCAGCGCGCACACCTTCCCCTACCTCGAAGCCGCCACCAGCGGCGCGGTGATCGAGCACGAGGCCTCCACCTCGAAAATAAGCGAGGACCAGCTCTTCTACCTCCAGTCGCGCGGCATCTCGCGCGAGGAGGCCATCGGAATGATCCTGAACGGCTTCTGCCGCGACGTGTTCCGCCAGCTGCCGATGGAATTCGCCGTGGAGGCACAGAAACTTTTGACCCTGAAGCTGGAGAACAGCGTGGGGTAAACAAGTTGTCGGTTGTCCGTTTTCGGTTGTCCGAAAGCGCAATCGATTTCCTTTCCGACAACTGACAACCGACAACGAACAGAGAATCGCCCGCAGAGAGATTTCATGACCACCCCCCTCCTTGACATCAAAGACCTCCGTGCCGGGCTTCCCGGGCCTCCTCCCGTCGAGATCCTCAAAGGCATATCGCTGACGATCAATCCCGGCGAGGTGCATGCCATCATGGGCCCCAACGGCTCGGGCAAGAGCACCCTGTCGAAGGTGGCCGCGGGCCATCCCGATTACGAGGTGATGGGAGGGTCGATTTCGTTCCTGGGCGAAGACCTCCTCGGTCTCGAACCCGACGCGCGGGCGCGCAAGGGCCTTTTCCTGGGCTTCCAGTATCCCGTCGAAATCCCGGGCGTGCCGAACTCCGAGTTCCTGCGCATCGCCTACAACGCGCGCCGCCGCGAGCAGGGGCTGGAGGAAGCCGATCCGTTCGACTTCCAGGAGCTTCTCGCCGAGAAGATGAAGCTGCTCGACATGGACAAGCGCTTCTCGGAGCGCGGCGTGAACGAAGGCTTCTCGGGCGGCGAGAAGAAGCGCAACGAGATCCTGCAGATGGCGGTGCTCGACCCGAAGGTGGCCGTGCTCGACGAAACCGACTCGGGCTTGGACGTGGACGCGCTGCGCGTGGTGAGCCACGGCATCAACGCGCTGCGCCGCAAGGACAACGCCGTGCTGATGATCACGCACTACCAGCGGCTGCTCGACTACGTCCAGCCCGACTTCGTGCACATCCTCGCGCACGGGAAGATCCTGAAGTCCGGCGACAAGTCCCTGGCCCTCGAGGTCGAGACGCGCGGATACGATTGGGTGACGGGATGAGCACGCCCGTTTCGAAGGCGATGCGGGACGTCTTCGTCCCGGAAGTGCCGCAGGCCTTGGCCGAAGCGGCGGCGGGCCTCCGCATCACCGCGGCCTCCCCTGCCCTGCAGGGCTTTCGCGCCGAAGCGTGGGCGGCCTTCGAGAAGCTGGGCATCCCCGGCACCAAGCACGAGGACTTCAGCTACGTCTCCTCCGCCGACCTGAAGGCCGCGCTGACGCGCGTCCCAGCCCCTTCCGCCAAGGCGGAAGTGGAAGGCGACGTAGGTGGTGAGACCGCCTCGTTTTCCTTCGTCAACGGCAACCTGGCCTCCTTCTCCATCCCTGAAAACCTGGGATTGCATGCGCTGGCCGAGGGCGACTTACCCGAGGATCTCCTGAACGCCTGGACCATCATCGTCGCGGCCGAAGAAAGCGATGCGCCCGCCGCGCTCGCGTGGTCCCTCGCGCGCCAGCCGCTCGCGCTGGATGTGTCCAAAGGCTCGAAGGTCGCGATTCGCCTGAACTTCTCAGGCACGGCCGCGCGCGCCGACCACGCCCTGTTCATTCGCGTCGGCGAGAACGCCGAGGCGACGGTCTCGATCGAATCGGACTTCGGCGCCGAGGCCTTCGCCAACACCGCGATCGCCTTTTCGCTCGCTCCAGGCGCACGCTTGCGCGCGATCCAGGCCGACGCGCCGGAGGGCTTCCAGCTTCTCAAGCTTCGCTTCGACCTGGCGAAGGATGCGCGCGTGGAATTCCTCTCGGCCTCCACCGGCTCGCGGCTCGCTCGCCTCGCCCTCGAAGCCGTGCTCTCCGGCCCCGGCGCGGAGGCGGACCTGCGCGGCGCGACGGCCGTGGCCGGCACGAACCGCGCGCATCGTCACCTGCGCATCCGGCATGCCGCGCCCGACTGCCGTTCGAACCAAATATTCAAGGCCGTGGTGCCCGGCGCGGGGCTCAGCTCCGTCGACGGCACGGTGATCGTGGACCGGGGCGCGCAGCGCACCGACGCACGCCAGCTTTTGCAGCACTTGCTGCTCTCGCCCGAAGGACGCGCCAACGCCAAGCCGCGCCTGTTGATCCACGCCGACGACGTGAAGTGCAGCCATGGAGCGACCGTGGGCAAGACCGACCCGGCGCAGCGGTTCTATCTGCTTTCGCGCGGGCTCTCCCCTGCCGAAGCCGATCGCGTGCTGACGCAGGCATTCCTCGGCGAGGCCCTGCTGCCCTTCGTCGGCGATCCCGCCGCGGCGCCGGTGGCGGGTTGGCTGATGGAAGCCGTGACGGGAGGTCGAGCCTGATGCTGGATATCAAGTCCCAGTTCCCCGTTTTGAACCGTCCGCATGCGGATGGGAA
>DATAHJ010000296.1:0-5157 GCA_036263275.1 Fibrobacteria bacterium
GGTTTTCCTTCTCCTGCCGCGTGACCTCGCGTCCGGCCACGCCGAGCCGGAGTCCCTTGGGGAATACGCCCCCGAGGCCCGTCGTCATCAGGCTGTCGCCGCGCGCCACGTCGGAACCGGCGGGAAAGCGCGCCACCAGGCGGCCGGGGCCGTCCGCTTCCAGCACGCCGCGCGCGCGGCTGCGGTCGGATTGCACCGAGGCGCGAAAGGCGTGGTCCGAAAGCAATTGCACCAAGCTGTGGTTGCGGTAGACCTTCACGGTCTTGCCCACCACGCCGCGCGAGGTGAGAACGGGCATGTTCACCGCGATGGAATCGGCCGCGCCGAGGTCGATCACCCAGGCGGACTGGATGCGCCCCGGATCCTGCGCGACCACGCGCGCCGGGGCGAGATGCAGCGAAGCCGTGCTTCGGAAGCGGGCCATCTCCTCGAGCCGGGGAGCCTGCCTGTTCTGCTCGCGCAGCCAGTCGCTTTCGACCCGCAGGGCGGCGTTCTCACGGCGCAGGCGGGCGTTCTCGCGGTAGACCCGAACGGTGCCGTCGAGGCCGGAGAATGCGGTCTGCACCGGAAGGAGAACCGTTCCGGCCATCACATCATGAAAGACCCTCTTCTCGGAAGGGTCGAGCGACAACAGGATCGCGGAGAACAAAAGCGAGAGGAGGAACGAGAACACCCCGTTCCATACGGTGAAGGCCTTGCGCAACCAACCGAGAATGTTCACCGGGATTCTTTCCCCACGCGGGCGCTTCGATCCATCAGCGCTGGGAATCCATCAGCACCTTGTAGTACTTGTCCATGTCCTCGAGGATGCGGGCCGTGCCCTTGCACACGCACACCAGCGGATCGTCGATGACATTGACGGGCAGGCCCGTCTCGCGGCGCAGCAATTCATCGAGGCCGCGAAGCTGGGCGCCGCCGCCGGTCATCACGATGCCCTTGTCCATCAGGTCGGCCGAAAGCTCCGGGGGCGTCTGCTCGAGCGCGCGGCGCACGGCCTCGACGATCGCGTTGACGGGCTCCGAAAGCGCCTCGCGAATCTCCGCCGAGGTGAGCTTCAGGGTGTGGGGCACGCCCGCGACCAGGTCGCGACCCTTGACTTCCATCTCGAGCTCGGGCTCCAGCGGGTAGGCGGAACCGATGGTCATCTTGATCTTCTCGGCCATGCTCTCGCCCACGAGCAGGTTGTAGTTCTTCTTGAGGTAGCTGATGATGGCCTCGTCCATCTCGTCGCCGCCCACGCGCACCGACGTGTCGCACACGATGCCGTAGAGCGCGATCACCGCGATCTCGGAGGTGCCGCCGCCGATGTCGATGATCATGTTGCCGCTGGGGTCCTCGACCGGGATGCCCATGCCGATGGCCGCGGCCATCGGCTCGGCGACGAGGTGCACCTCGCGCGCGCCGGCCTTGCGGGCGGCGTCGAGCACGGCGCGCTTCTCCACCTCGGTGATGCCCGAGGGAACGCCCACGACGATGCGCGGACGCAGGAAGAAGAGCGGATACTTCTGCGCGGTCTTGATGAGGCGCGTGAGCAGGGCCTCCACGAGCTGAAAGTCGGCGATCACGCCGTCCTTCATCGGACGAATCGCGGTGACTTCTCCCGGCGTGCGGCCCAGCATCTGCTTGGCCTCGGAGCCGATCGCGAGCACCTTGTTGGTGCGCCGGTCGACCGCTACCACCGACGGCTCGTTGATCACGATGCCGCGGCCCGCGACGTGCACCAGCGTGTTGGCGGTGCCGAGGTCGATGCCGATGTCGCTAGAGATGTATCCGAACACGAGTGCCCCTTTTAAGTCCGCGAGGAGGTCTGCGTAAGTGGTTCGTCAATGGTTCTTTGGGCGCATTGGCCGCGCGGCGCGCGACAAAATGGCTCAGCGGCGCATAACCTAGAAAAAGAGGAGAAAATTCCGGAAAACAAGCGAGTTCAAAAAATGGTAACGCCCGTCGCGCGCTTACGTTTCGCGGACAAAAAAAGAGCGCCCCGACGGGGCGCTCTTTGGGAACGATTCGAACGATTCGAAGGCCCCCGGAGTCGATCCGGGGCGTGGCGAGGATTTACTCCTTGCCGTCGCTCTTCTTCACGGTCTGGATCTGGATGCGGATTTCCTGCGAAATGCGCTTGATGTTCTGGAGAACCTTGCGCGCGCGCGTGCCGGCCGACTTGTTTCCCTTTTCGAACTTCTCGAACTCTTCCTTGAGCGCGGCGATCTCGTTCTCAAGGGCCTGAATGTGGCTCATGGGCTCTCCTTTTGGCAAAACGGTTGAAAATTCGCCTATCAGTAAATAGCGCCCGTTTTGGGCCCTGTCAATCGAAACTTAAGGATTTTAGAGTATTTAGCGATTTTTCTATGCTTTTTAAGCCAGCATATTGACTTTTTAGCCAAGAATTTACCTTATCCGGGTCGAAACACCCCTCCACGGCGACGGCCCCGCGGGTCGAAAATCGGAGGGAAGCCGGGGGCAGATCGGGGTTTTCCCGGAAAAACAAGTCTTCATCACCCGAAGCAGAACGCCATCCCAAAATTTTCAGGGGGCCAAGAGCGGCGCGTTTTGCCATTGCGGCATAAATCCATGCCGTATCGCCGTCGCAATCCAAAGCAACCGCCAAGGCAGGCGCCTCAATTGCTCCACCCAGGACTTGACTCGCGAGTACCCGCTCCGAACCCGGCACGCGATCCTGGTGCAGCATCGATTCAAAGGCCTCGGGCAGTTGCCCGACGGGCGCGCCACCCGGAAGGGCAAGCATGCTGTCGTACCAGGAGGCGCCTTTCCAAGCCCAGGCCGGCAGCGAACCGACCCAGCGGCCGCGACGAAAGCAGACGCGCGCGCCGCGCACCGTGGTCCCCGCGGAGGGATCCTCCGGAGTCACGGCGATTTCCTGAAAGGCCGCGTAAGCCGTGATCTCGTCGCCGAACTCCACGAGGGCCAGCGAGTCGCCCCAGTCTCCGGCGGGAATATTCAGGAGGCTGCGCGGACGATAGACGGAGAGCGGCGCGATGTCCGAGGCGCGCAACGCTTCGGCAGAGGGACTGTCGACGCGGGCGGCCACGGGCAGGGGCTGCGCCCCCCACGTCGGAGCCCGCGGGCCGTCCTCGCAGCCTTGGAGGCACAACATGCCGGCAAGCCCGAGCGCGACGAAGTGGAAAGGCAAGCGAAGCGATGCGAGACGCATGCGACAAAACCTATTCATTCGCGCCGTGTTCGAGTGGCAGGTCGCCTTCGGCGATGAAGCGCGCGGAAGCGGGACAGTGCGGAGCGAGCGCGCAGGGAAGGCAGCCTCCCTGCGCCGCGCGGCAGGCGAAGCCCATTCCCTTGCGGTCCAGGAAAGCCTCCAGCGGCGCGCGCAAACGCCAAGGAGAATCGGGAAAGGCCGCGCGCGCGAGCGTCGAGAAGGCCGCGGGCCGCTCCTCCGGAGCCGGAACCTTGAAGCCGTACGGCGGACGGACGATGTCGAAGAGAAAGCGCATGTGCCCTTCCCCTGCCGGCCAGTCGAAGCCCAAGGCCTGAGGATGCCGCGCCCCGAAGCCGGGAGCCTGGCATGCCAGCCAAAGGAACCAGCGCGCCTTCGTGCGGGCGCGCGACCGCGCGCCCATCCAGTAAATCTCGTTGCAGAGCTCGCCTACCCGCATTTCCCAGTCGGGCGCGGAGGCGAGCCATGGCCCCAACGGGCCGACACGGTAGAAGAAGTCGCATACGCTGCGCAGGATGCCGGGGATGCGGTCGCGCTCTTCCGCGTCGAGGCGCGGCGCAAGGTCTTCGATCGCATCGCGCAGCGGCTCGAAGGGTTGGCGGT
This sequence comes from Fibrobacteria bacterium, assembly GCA_036263275.1. Taxonomy (GTDB): domain Bacteria; phylum Fibrobacterota; class Fibrobacteria; order UBA11236; family UBA11236; genus UBA11236. The sequence continues at coordinate 3,794 of DATAHJ010000296.1, forward strand.
TGAGCTTGAAGATGCCCGCGTCGTAGCGGCGATAGAGGCCCGCGAGGATGCGGGCAGCCAACGCTTCGCCACCGGGCCGGTACAACGCCGCGGCGAAGAGCAGCACGGCGAGGCCGCGATCGGAGTCGGGCGTGAAGGGAAAGACCCCATCCGTACCGTTCAGCGCGCCGCCGGGAAAATGCGCGAAGATTGCGGGACGAAGCTTTCCGGAGGCCTCGCAGCCCTCGACGTATTGCCGCAGGGCGGCGAGCAGCTCACGAGAAGCGTCGATCTTCACGGCCGCCACCCCAAGTGAAAAATCAGGTGGAAAGCCCTTGCCCGAGTCGCACCGGCACGGGCGTGCTATCGTCGAGCAGGCCGGGGCGCAGGCGCCCGGCCCAGGCGGCGTCAAGGACGAGCACGATGGTCGAGCCCATCTCGAAACAGGCGAGGTCGCCGCCCTTCGCGAGCGGCACGGGCGCGGACGGAACGAAGTCGCAGGACGCATCCTCCGCGCGGCGCGAAATATTTCCTTGGAGGTCGCAGAAGGCGAGCGTGGTGCGGCCCACGTTGGTCGCCCCCACCAGCGCGAGCGCCATGCGGCCGCCGCCGGATTCCATCTCCACCAGCACGCGGTCATTGCGCGCGAAGAGGCCCGCGATGCTGCGCACGCTCCACGCGTTCACGGGCCACAGGGCCCCGGGCACATGCCGCGCGCGCGACACGGCCGCGTCGGCGGGCGCATGGATGCGATGGTAATTCCACGGCGCGAGGTACACCGTCAGATAAGCGCCCCCGGCGTATGGCTCGGGATCCCACCCGCCGAGCAGGTCGCGCAGCGTATAGTCGACGCCCTTGATTTGCGCGAGGCGAAGATCGGGCGAGGCCAGCCAGCCGCGGCTCGTCAGCATGCCGTCGACGGGACAGACCAGCGCCGCAGGATCAAGCGGGCGCGCGCCCGGCCTGAGGCGCCGCGTGAAGAAGGCCTGCCAGGTGGGATAGCGATCCAGGGGCAACTCGGCCTCGGCGACATCCGGCTTGAATTGACGGATGAGCGCGTCGCGGATGACGCGGTGCAGGCCCAGCGGCCAGCGCCGCTCGACCATGCGGCCGACGAAGCGGCTCAGCCAGTTCTTGGGGACGAGATGAAGGAGGCGGTAAGACACGAGAAAAAGGTAGCTAGGGAGTTACGTAGCCAGGAGCAGGGAGCTTGGAGCAAGAAGGCTTCCCGAGCAGTTAGATTTCCCGTCCTCGGGACTTGGCTCAGTCTGGTAGAGCATCTGCTTTGGGAGCAGAGGGTCGTCAGTTCGAATCTGGCATTCCCGACCACTTTATTCCTTCCCTTGTCCATACCTCGCGTTCGGTCCGTGCTTGCGCTTGTAGTG
>DATAHJ010000297.1:0-2202 GCA_036263275.1 Fibrobacteria bacterium
GATGCCGCCGCCCACGGGCGTCGTCAGCGGGCCCTTGATGCCCACGAGATATTCCTTGAAGGCGGTCAACGTCTCCTCGGGCAGCCACTGGTTCTCGCCGTAGACCGAGAGGGATTTCTCGCCCGCGTACACTTCCATCCATGCGATCTTGCGCTTGCCACCATAGGTCTTGCGCACGGCCTCGTCGAGCACGTGCTGCGCGGACTTCCAGATGTCCGGGCCCGTGCCGTCGCCCTCGATGAAGGGAATGATGGGCTGGTCGGGAACGACAAGCGCGCCGTTGGCCTTGTTGAGGGTGATGGGCTGGCCGCCTGCGGGGACCTTGATGTGCTGGAAGGAAGACATGATTCGGGGCTCCAAAAAACGGGAATCCGCGTGGAAAATAAGGGTTTTGTCGCGGAATGAACGAAAAGGCAAATATAGTACGGGGAGGGGGGTGGCCTCTGTGGTCGATTCTTCGAAGTTGGTGGTTGGAGAGGGATTTTTAGGCAGTCCTGCGTCGTTGGTGGTTGGTAGCGAAACGAACTTGATGTGTTCGCCACCAACTACCAACTGCGAAGTGCCGTCGCCAAAGAAGCCTTGCTACCAACAACGAAGCATCTCCCCCGAAGAACTCACCCCGGCAGCGACACGACCTCCGACTCCCCGTTGACCGGATCCCAGTGCCGGATATGCATGAAATCGGGGAACACGTGAGGCTTGTAGAGCGACTTGCCCACCAGGAGGCGCAGGCATTCCTGGATGCCTTCCGTGATGGACGGGTGCGGGTGGATGGACTTCATGATGTCCTCCAGTCCCTTGTCCTGGTCCATGAGGTGGGCGATCACCATGATGGTGCTGCCCGCCTGCGGGCCCGCGGCGCGCATGCCCAGGATGCGGTTGCTGCCGTCCTCGGAGACCAGGATCTTCACGAAGCCGTCGGTGCGGCGCATGGCGATGGCGCGGTTCACCAGCGCGTTGGAGGTGTATCCCACGCGGTACGCGATGCCCTGCGCGCGGCACTGCTGCTCGTTGAGGCCCACCACCGCCACCTCGGGGTTGAAGAACATGATGGTGGACATGTTGTGGTAGCGCAACGCGTACTTGTTGCGGCCGTACATCGCCTTCACGGCGTAGCGGCCTTCCATCTCGGCGACGTTGTACAGCGCGGAATGCTGGGTCACGTCGCCCACGGCGAAGATGCCGCCGCTCATGTCACCTTTTACGCGGCATTCCCCGTCGGTGTCGAGCCCGCCGCGCGCATTCAAGGAGAGGCCGGCATTGCCCAGCGCCAAGGAGTCGAGGTTGGGGATGCGGCCCACGGAGACGAGCGCGGCGTCGACTTCCAGCACCTGGCTGCGGCCGCCCTCGTAGTCCACCGTCACCTCGAGGAAGTCCGGATGCTTGATGATGCCGCGCAGGATGGCGTTGTGGTGGACCACGACGCCCTTGGCCTCGAGGTTGTGGTTCACATATGTGCTCACGTCCTCGTCCTCGAACGGGATGACGCGCGGCTGCCTGTCGAGCAGGTGCACCTTGGTCTGCGCGAAGTTCGAGAAGATGCTCGCGTATTCGCAGCCGATGATGCCGGCGCCGATGATCAACAGGCGCTTGGGGAACTCGCGGAACGACAGCACGCCGTCGGAGTTGACGATGCGGCTGCCGTCGATCTCGACGCCGGGAAAGTCGCGCGGCTTGGAGCCCGTGGCGATCACGATATTGTCGGCCGTGACGGTTTCTTCGCGGCCGTCGGGCAGCGCGATGGCGAGGGTGTTCTCGTCGCGGAAGCGCGCGAAGCCGCGCTTGAGGGTGATGGAGCCCGGCCCCTTCCACCGCGGCGGCGAGAAGGTCTCGATCTGCGAGAGGAGCTGGTATTGCTTTTCCTTGGCGGCCTGCACCACGGTGTCGCGCACCAGGCCGTAGTCGACCATCAGGCCCGCGGCGCGATAGCCCCGATCCACGGACGCGGCGTTGGCGAAGTCCTTGGACAATTCCCACAGGGTCTTGCTGGTGAGCGCGCCGTGGAGGATGCCGGCGCCGCCCATGTGGCCGCCCTCGATCAGGCACACCTTCTTGCCGAAGTCGAAGCCGCGCATCGCGGCCGCGAAGCCGCCGGGACCCGAGCCGATCACGCAGATGTCGTAGTCGTTTCCGGAGCGGGGGGCGGGGGCGGCGTTCATGGGGTCAGCCTTCGGGGGTGGCAGGGTTTTTCGGGGGCGAGCC